>CAYGNS010000494.1:0-2530 GCA_964351295.1 uncultured Gammaproteobacteria bacterium | reverse complement strand
GATGAGAAAGCTGCAGGGCGCGGTAAATTCCTGCGTTTCGCCCGCCTCGTTGGTTTCCTCGCCTACTCTAACCTTTACTGGCATAGAGAACTGCACGATCTTGCCTTGTTGAGTCATTTCATTCTGAAACTCAACCCACAGGTCTTCAATCTCATCCATGCTCACCAACTCAGTCAAGCTGGCCATCTTGCCCACCATCGTGAGCAATTTTTCGGCACGATCAGGATACTGAGCACTGATTAGCGAGATCTTGTAGTCCTCTTGCGCTTCAGATGCGTTTTGCTGAATCACGCCAAATAACTGCTGAAGGTCGCCCAGTTCCTTTGCTAGTTCCGCTTGTAACTCATCAAGCTTGACACGATTAGCAGCATATTCAGCATCTAATTGATCACCAATACGCTCTTGGCGAGCGCGCTCGTTCGTCATAGCATTTAACCGACCTTGCTCCTTGCTCTGCTGAGCTCTAAAGCGCTGTTCACGCGCAGTATGCTCGCGTGAGTCGGCGGCGGCAGCACGGTTCACCGCCCCTAAGACATCGTTAATATTGAGGGCGCGCGCTGAAGATTCTTGTTTGGCCGGCTCGGCTTCTTGCGCAACAGCGCCATATCCGAAGCCTGCTATCAACAGTAAAGTGACGAGACTCGCGCGAGTCAGCATCATTGTTCTCGTTAAGCTTCGCATTAGTTAGCCTCCGGAGCTGCTATCGGTAATTCCAACAGTGTTTCAGCAGGTTCTTTGCCCTCTAAAACGCGAATCGCGTGTTTGATGCCCGCGTTGTGTGATGATCCTAAAGGCTGCCATGTCGCGCTGCTACGCTCCCAATGCCCTGAGTTTGATCCGTCCAAGGTTTGGTAGTACAGACCAGTACGACCTACCTGAAGAACATTAACCGCAAGCATCTCGCCCTCCACTTCAATCGTATCACCGTACACGTTAAGCGTCTTACCGTAACCTGCCTCGATGGAATAAGCTTGTAACACCTGTCTAAAGCGCTCGGCTGCTGAAATATTGGCATTGGTTAAATAGCCGCGAATACGTTCAACTCGCTCTCGACGTTCATCGGTTTGGAAAGGTAAATCAGCCGCCACAAAGTCATCCAAACCTTCAATCATGCGCATCATTAACGGCACTATTTGTCGCTCGATCAACGAAGCTTCTTCAATTGAACGCGCAAGTTTTACCATCGCTTCTTCCTGCGCTACTAGGGTACGACGCATCCGATCGTTGTATGCTTTTAAATTATCCACAACTTTTGCTTGTTGTTGATACTGGCGCTGAACTTTCTCGGTGGCTTCGGAGATCTGGTCGATCCGCGCTTGCGAGGCAGCCGCAGCTTTGGCACGGTTCAACCCTGAGTTCACAAGATCATCAGTGGGATCAGCCAGCGCTGGGAATGCGACACCTAGCCCAATAGCACAGGTGATTATTAAACGTTTTTTATTCATTTTAGGTGGTCCATAAGAACTCATATTAATCCTCAATAGCGCCGTAGCATTGCGGCTCTGCTGGAAATAAAACTCGGTAGGTTAGTGCTCAAAAGACCGCTAACCTGACACCGGCTCCACATCAGTATTAATCACAATTTCCTTTTTCAACTCAGCCAAGCGCTGTACTTCGGTATCTACGTATGCCACCCAGCGACCTGCAATCTCCGAAACCGCGTCGTGTTGTGCCGCGGATTGAAACGTCTTTTTGGCTTCTTCAAACTTCTTTTGTTCGAACTGAACGGAACCCAGGCTAATTTTAGTATTGCCTATACCGGTGCCAAGCTTGCCTTTCGCAAGTGCGCGCTTAAGCGCAGCTTCGGCTTCACTCCACCGATTAAGCGCCAAATAGGACTGTCCAAGTTGATCATACAACTTACCATCATCGGCTAAGCGCGATGCTTCACTTAACGGTGCTAACGCATCTTCATATTCACGCGCCGCATAAAGCGATTGCGAGTACAAGCGATAGTTTTTTAAATTCTTTTTAATCACGCCGGCTTCAATGCCCTTCTTCATGATTTGACTGGCTTTATAAGGATTTTCTTCAGAAAGTTTCAAGGAAGCCAATGTAACGAGTTCATTTTCACTCGTCAGTAGGTTTTGATCGTACAAGGCTTGATACAAAGCGGTCATTTTGCTTTGTTGATCCAACTCGTTATAAACGCCCGCGAGAGTCGTTAAATAAGTCTTTTTCGGGTAGTGCTGTACCAACTGTTTGAGCACAGGCACCATGTTGTTAAATTGATCCTTTTGACGATAAATATTACTCAGCAGATTTAACCAACCTTCTTTAGGAATACTGCCTGCCTCTACGTATTTGTTGATACCTTTTTGTACATTGGGCAAGGCGTCGTCATAGCGTTTTAACATGTACTGCGCCTGGCCAATCAACATATAGCCGTCAGCACTCGGATCCTCTTGGGTCTGCAACCATTGGCGTGCGTAGTTCAGCGCTTCAGAATAATTCTCAAGCGAAAAATACACTTGCGCAATTACATACAAAGTCTGATTGTAGTTGCCAAACGGAATACCTTCGCGCATTG
>CAYGNS010000493.1:0-2534 GCA_964351295.1 uncultured Gammaproteobacteria bacterium | reverse complement strand
GCTTAGCAATCTGGCCTGGGCGCATCCAATCCCATGTGCCCGCATGCCATACGCCACCGAGGTTTACAATGCCCCAAGCGTTTGCATTAACACGGGTACTGTTGATGGTAACGGCCGGCCACGAGTTGGTTTTACTAAAGGGCATCACAAAAAAACTGCCCGACACACTCACATTAAGCGAAGAGGTAACGGGCCAGCCTTTTGCATCAGCACCTTCAATAAATACAACATTGCTTAAGTCATTCGGAAATGCCGCATAGGCGGGTTTGGCTAAAAAAAATGCGCTCAGAATGAGTGCAGTTATTTGTATAAATTTTTTCATATATAAGCAGTCAGGTCTCTGAAGCAGAAAGTGAGTAAAGCGAGGGGTTAGAAACTCATAAAGAGTTTGTTAACAATGGAGCAGTTTTTAGGTAACTAAATAGTGACTTCGGTTAATGCTGAACATTTCGTTCGCAACAACCTAATGATGGGCGTACGTCGGAGATGGTTAAATCTCAGCGGTCGCACCATCCGCAACGCAAGAAATGGGCTCGAGAAGTAATTATTGCAAGCAAAACGCCTGTATGCAAATGCATGCCGTAAATTCCTAACCCTAGCGAATGGACAAAGTGTGATTGGAATGGAAATAAGCGGCAATCAAAACCCGTTTTAAGCATTTACGCGATTACAACAGGCAAAAAAAAACCGCTAAATCAATAGCGGTTTTTGGGGTTCTTATGTGCGTACGCACAAAGCAAAATCACTCGCCTTGGGCTAGATGGATTTTGCCCCACCCTTCGAATCGTCGAGGAGTAAATTAATGGCTGGCGCTGGGATAACGGGTGGATCTTCTGGCTCTGGCTCAGGCGCAGATCCACCAGGTGTTTCACTAAATACCGTGCCTTGTCCCCAGCGATACACTACATAATTGGTGCGTTGCGCTACATTAATACCACCCGACGTATCGCGCGTAACACCCGCAATGAAAATACCGTAGTCGCGACCATTCACTAGGTTAAAGTTATTGATGGGCGATCTAAAGTGGCAGCAGCCACCAAATGCTTTAACCAGTTTAGTGGTTTGGCCCGGTCTTAAGTATTCCCAAGTACCCGCGTGCCATACGCCACCGAGGTTAATAATTCCCCATGCATTGGCATTAACAGCCGCACCATTTAAAGAGCTTGGGCGCACCGATGGCCATGAATTGGCTTTGTCGTAAGGCATAAAAATGGTGCCGCCTACAACGCCCACATTTAACTGTGAACCTACGGGCCAACTCTTAACATAAGGGGCCTCGATGAATACAACATCGCTGAGATCGTTCGGAAAACCCGCATAGGTGGTTTTCGTAAAGAGCGATGCGCTCAGCAAGACTATGCTTAACAGAATGAGTTTCTTCATAGGAAATTTGAGGTAGTGGTTAAAGGTTAAAATATACAGCGCGAACGCTGAAAAAAATGTATGTACATAGTCGTGATACGACAAACAATCCAGTCGCTAAACCCTATGTGGACCATCGAAAATCGGCTACTACAACGTTGCTTTTCTATTAATAGTTTCCTTTGATTGGGCGTCAAAAATTTGACGCGTTTCTCAAATCAGGTCAAATTCGACAGGCAACGTTTCGATCTGCGTTAACGCAGACAAAGACTAGGCAAGTGTAAAGCAAGTGTCGCCGGTGGTCTATTAATTACGCAGTTGCGGCCAAAAGTTCCTAGTCGCGCAAGACGAAACCTACACGCAATAGGCGCATTTAATACGCAACGCCTACTTCTCCAACCCCAACATATACTCGGCTACGGCGTGCAAGGTTTCGTCCCCTAAATAAGCCTGCGACGGCATTTCAGGGAAATCGGGCCGCTTTTTGACGGGGTCTTTTATATACGCCACCAAGCCTTCGGGGTCATCTAAATAAAGCGCCTGAATGGTTTGCACAGGCGGGCCTACTAAGCGCCCTGTGTATGCATGGCAGCCTGTGCACACGCCCAAATAGGCAATCATGCCGCGCTCGGATGGATCGATGGCGCGCGGTGGCACGGGCTCGGCGAGCTGATAAGTAATAATGTCGTTGGTATTGGTGAAGTCGCATTCGCTGTAATCACTGATGCCCACCACATTGTATTGGTGACGATTAATGATGCAGCTACCTGAACCGGCACCCACAGCTACGATGTCTGGATTAACTTGTTTAAGCTCCAGCGCCATCAAAGCTTTGATTTCGGTGATGGTGTCGTAGCCGTTGTTGAGCATCACATTGTTTAAAATGGCGACTTCGTCTGGGTTAGGGTCGGCGTCTGGATCGAATGTTACATTGCTCGCGTTTTCGTGATCGGTAATTAAAATACCAGCCGTTTTATTGTCGCTAATGATGTTGTCTTCTACTACCACTTGATCCGCGGCCATTATCAAAATGCCCGTACCCGCTGGAATACCCGACACGGTGGAGCCCGGCGCCCCAAAATTGGGATGATTATTGGCATGAATAAAGTTGTTACGAATAATTACGTCGTAAGTGGTTTTGATCGGCAAACCTGGAGTAATAAAGGCAAGCA
>CAYGNS010000492.1:0-2535 GCA_964351295.1 uncultured Gammaproteobacteria bacterium | reverse complement strand
GAGCGAGCCAGCGGATCAGGTCGGTCTAGATGAACGTGCTAGGCATTTAGAGCCACCCGCGTACACCTGTTATTAAAAGTGCGATCAGCGACAGTAATGAAACAACAAAAATGACTGATCTCATAGTTTGCAAATTCGCATAATAGCAACACGCGTATAAAAGCCTCGAAGCCACATAAGCCCAAGCTGACATGCCGGCGGCTAGCGGTGATGCGCTGGTTAACATGCAAAAAATACTGGCCAATATAAAGATCGCTATACTCTCGTTCGTATTCCCAACCACCCTCGTAGCCCTGAATAGCAAGCTACTATGATCTGCGGCGACGGATGAGCCTGGAAGATGCTTCGACAACACTCCTATTACGTCAGCGATTAACAGTTGAACTATTAAGATCAGAACCATCGTTCCAATTGCAGAAACCAAATACGGATAAGTCTCGAGTAAATTCATGTTTGTATACCTTGCATCCTTTGATTATCGAAAATGCTGAAACAATTGGCCGACATCCCAAACCCCTCTGATCCAACGAACGCCAGCGAAAGAGCAGCCACAGCTACCGATTGCGAAAGTTTTAATTCTCAATTTTACATGCAAAAACTAATTAAGAGTCGGGCTTGAGTTCGATGTATAGCCTTAACATATCTTTGTGTTGTATGCCGTTTTCAATGATTGGCTCTGCGTAATTTGTTAGAAAGTGATCCTTCACCACAGAATCCACTCTAAAGCCGATGCGCTGATAATAGGTGAGTTGATATCCAAAGGTGCCTGTTCCTAACTCAACGCGATGTATGTTCATTCTAGCAAGTTCACCCAGTGCAAACCTCAGAACGGCGGAACCTATACCCTGCTGCTGAAACTCCTGATAAACCGACACGTTGAATATTTCCACGGTGCCGTGTAGAACGGGCTTAGCAATGCAAGCTGCAATAATTTGCTCTTTGCGCTTGGCAACATAGCACCACGACTCACTCAAATACGATTGAATACTTTGCTCGGAGGGATCAGCTTCTAACAAAAGCTGTATCGGGATTTCTATAGACTCTATTTGCGAATATTGCATTTCTGCTCTCGTGCTCTTATTCATAGGCTAACTTCGCTGATCGGCTGAAATTATTTGGTTGGCAGGTCTGATTTACTTCGTTTTTCTATCAACGCACCTACTTTGCTTACCAAAAGGCGGCTGACGAAGGAAAAAAGAGCCACAACCAGAGCAACAATAAGCGGAAGCACGCCTCCGAAAATGGCGGTCATACCAACCACGAACCCTAGAATATATTCAGCTCGATATACCGGAAACAGCAATGCGCCAATGAACAGCCCAATCAAGGCGGCAAAAGTAATATTTTCGGCACCAAACCAAAACGAAATGGCCATTGCCGCCCCATAAACTAACGCGCTTAAAAGCGCTAGAAGCATGTGGCGAGGCAATCCAACCAATTGCGCTGGAAGGGAGGATGCCCGCACACGCCACCCAAGAATGACCGCAAGGGCCGGCAAAGTGATCAGCCCGAGCCAGTTTGAGAGCGCCGGTAGATCTGGGTTGTTGAGCAGATTGTGACTTCTTACGCCACCCGCAAAATATTCGATACTTAAATGGCCCGCCACGAATAGTAATACAACCACTAAAAGCAGAACTGGGAAGCGATTTGGTTCAGTCATTCTGGGGGCATTGGCTCACAATAATATTAGATGGTAAGGCACCAGCTCCAGTGGAGCTAAGCCAGAAGATTAGCGGGACGAAAGCAGCGCTTTCTTTTACAACTAGAGCCAGCGTATGCGTCTTTTTAAGCAATAGTATTTCTCTTGGCTTTGTGTTTTTTGCGAAAGACTAAGAGCATCCAAAGTATGAAAAGCACAACGATTAGTGGCCATCCAAAAACTAATGCCGCAATCACCAAGAATAATAGAGTACCAAAAACAGGACCCAAAATATTTGGATTTTCGGGGCGCTCCCAAACAACCTGGGCAGGTACTTCTAGGCGAGAATAAAACTGATCACTTGTAATTGGCCCAATAACCTCATAAGACCTTTTATTAATCAGAAAGTAAAAATCCTTCTCTTTATCTGAAGTTAATATTTCGGGCGCTTTAGGGTGCGGCATTGCTCCATAGGTTTTTACAAGCAAGTTATCTTTGGTGAAAGCGTAGCCTGAAACGGGTCCAAATTCGTCTCCCTTAAAAGGACAAACTAATAAGGCTCCATTGGTTTTTCCAATGCAAACTTGTAACGCGCTCGTCTTGGAAATTTCAAAACCTTGCCCAATGTCAACATTGAAATCATTCCAGCCCGAAGCCGAGACACCTGAAGATAGAAACCCTAGGAGCGCAAATGTGAATTTGTATCGGGTCATAAAAGCTGAACGCTTTGCTCTGCGGGAGCTAAGGAGCTGTTTGCTTTCTCTAAAAAGCTTTCGAATTTTATGGTGTAACTACTGATCCCGATGGGATTCATCATCCCCCCCTTACTTGCTTAATTGGAGGGCAGCGTCGCGTCTGGTTCGAGCCGATTACTACGAGCATTTCTTATTTGATCA
>CAYGNS010000491.1:0-2540 GCA_964351295.1 uncultured Gammaproteobacteria bacterium | reverse complement strand
GGCAAGGGTTGAACGGTCGGCATCATACACTTCCCAAAGGTGTACATCTGGGTGGTAGGTCGGTAGGTCGTCGCGCTTTTTAAACGTTAAGCCATAGACTTTTTCCGCCGCATAAAAAACACCGTTTACCAACACGTTGTTCATTTCTAAATAAGGCTTGAGCTGCGCTTCATCAAAGTTGAATTTTTGCGCCTTGAGTTTTTCGGCATAAAAATTCCAGTCAGCAGCACCCACTTTAAAGTCACCGCCTTCGGCGTCAACTAAGGCTTGTAGCTCTGCCGCTTCGCGTTTGGCATTGGCCACAGCCGGTGGTGCAAGCGTGGCTAAGCGCTCGTTAACCGCTTGCGTAGTTCGTGCCGTTCGATTTGCCAGCGAGTACGCTGCGTGATTTTCAAAACCCAATAACTGAGCTCGTTCGGCACGTATTTTCAGCACTCGGCTTACTATCTCACGCGTGTCGTTCTCGCCACCAGAGCTACCACGATTAACTGAAACGTCTAAGATACGTTGACGCAATTCACGATTCTCTAATGACGCTAGTGGTGGTTGTTGGCTAGTATTAAGCAACGGCAATACGTACTTGCCTTCCAACTCGCGCGCTTTTGCGGCTTCAACGGCCGAAGCAATTTGCACGTCACTCATGCCTGCAAGTTCCTCAACCGAATCAACAATAATCGCTTTATTGTTAACTTCTTCAAGCACTTTCTTGCTGAACTCGGCACCTAAGCTCGCGAGCTCAGCATTCATCGCTTTAAGCTTTTCTTTGTCTTCGTCAGACAACTGCGCGCCAGCGAGCACAAAGTTATTGTACGTTTCGGTTACCAATCGAGTCGATTCAGCATCTAACCCTAGCTCATCAACTTGCTCATACACCGCTTTAACGCGAGCAAACAATTTTGGATTTAACAATATCTCATCGCCGTGCGCTGAGAGTATCGGAGCCAGTTCAGATCGAATTTCATTGATCTCGTCGTTGGTGTGAGCAGAAACCAACGCATAAAACACTCGTGCCACGCGATCTAAGATCACGCCACTGCGTTCCATCGCCACGAAAGTGTTTTCAAACGTAGGGGCTTCTTCAGAGTTGGCAATTACCTCAATTTCAGCCGCTTGCTCGGCAATACCGGCTTCAAAAGCAGGCATATAATCCGCATTTTCGATTTGGTCGAAGGCTGGGAACTGCATATACAGTTCAGACGCCTGCATAAATGGGTTATCTGTGGTGGGAGTTTCCACGGCCACTACCTCGGTTACTTCTTCGTTGCTGGTTGTAGTGTCTTCGCTGGGGGTACACGCAAAAACGGTCAGAGCGCAAACACAACTGATCGCGACTTTCGGTAGCGTAAAAGCTTTGTTAGTTTTAGTCATAATATTAGTATTATTTCGTTAATGTGGGTGATGCTGCGTAAAGCAGCAGCGCTGCCGTATTATGAAAGGATTTACGGTTCAAAACGTTACCGTTAGGCAATGTTAAGATGATTCATAACTCTGAGCCTGCAGGTAATGTCACAAAAATGCTGGCGATGATCCGCAGATTGACGCCGATCTCCACAGATTTTCGCAGAACGTAAAATCCGCAGATTAACGCCGATTAGCGCAGATTATTTTTAGGGATTGTTATGGACTATGCTCGATATGCGCACCATCGAATCTATTCCTCTTTAATCTGCGTTAATCTGTGAAATCTGCGGATACTATTTTTTACCCAATGTTTTTAGAATGAAAGAGCAAACACCTACACCCGCTACTTTCGAGCGCAATGCAATTGAAGTGATCAAACTCATTCCGTCTGGTCACGTGGCAACGTATGGGCAAATTGCGCAGCTTGCTGGTTTTCGTAACTATGCTCGGCACGTGGGTAAAGTGCTTGCGCGGGCGCCTTCCCACTTGAATCTACCGTGGCACCGCGTAGTCAACGCACAAGGCACTATTAGCCATCGCGGCATGCCGGGCAGTATTGAAGAGCAACGGCTATTGCTAGAGGACGAAGGCGTAGAGTTTGGATTGCACGGCAAAATTGACTTAGCTCGATACCAATGGAGACCCGATAATCAGTTCATTTAGGGAGCGCCTTCCAACCACTCACCCTATTTCTTAGTCAGATTTCATTGGTTCGGTGTTCGCTCGTTATAACTAAATTGTATTTACTTATAGTTTTTTGATATTACACTGATGCTTAACTAAGCACCCTTAAATCAGTGGATATGCCCAAATCCTACGCAGAGATCGCCTCTGAGCTGCCGCAGTTTGAGAATCACGCAGCCCAAGAAACGCACTACACCACGTGCTACATGTGCGCGTGCCGTTGCGGTATTAAGGTGACTACAGAGAACGAGCAGGTGCGCTTTATCCAAGGCAATCGCAACCACCCTGTTAACAAGGGCGTGCTGTGCGGCAAGGGCAATGCCGGCATTATGAAACAAAATTCGCCGGCCAAGTTACAACACCCTATGCGACGCAAGCCTGGCAGCGAACGGGGCGCTGGCGAATTTGAAGCCATCACGTGGGAAGAAGCCCTTGATACACTCACGGCGCGCTTG
>CAYGNS010000490.1:0-2549 GCA_964351295.1 uncultured Gammaproteobacteria bacterium | reverse complement strand
ATCCTCACCTGCGCGGTACTCTGTCGAGTTTTTATCGGGTACGCGCAGAGCTAAGTTTGGGCGAGCAACTCTTCAGCCAAACTTGGATAATTCAAATGCACAATGAGCCGCAACGATTGTTCAGTATTTATGCGCATTGGCAGGATTGATGCGATGCAAACAGCAGGTTTTTAATGGCGTATCGACCACCGCTCGCCAAGTTTGGCAGATGCTTTCTGTTATGCTTTGAGCCTCTAAATTGCTGGCGTACATGAAGGCGTATAGTGAGCGGTGAACATCCGCGGGCGTGCGTTCATCGCGGCACCACACTTTTATAGTTCTGTACTTTATTCGTTAATGTCTACTGCAAAATTCATGCACACGTCCATCGAAAAGCTCATGCAGTTTTTGCGTTGGTGGAAGCAGGGCCTCCGTGCGCCCTGGCAAAGATGGCGCGCGCCAACGCGAATCGTGCTCAGTACGAACCAAGGGCTATTGACCATCGTGCGCCTAGATGCACAGGGACGTGCGCAACACGAACCGCTCCCTCTTTCCAAGCAACTTGCCAACAATCGCCGACTACATCAGGCGCGCATTTATTTGCTCGTTCCGCCCGAGTATGTGATGGCCACTCCTGTAGGCGTTGAACAACGGCTGTTACACACGCACGATATCGCTGCCGAACTACTCCCGTTTGAACCAAACGAACTGGTGGCGGGAATGAATGCGGCCCGCGACCATTTGTATAGTGTGTTGCACACAGATGTACAGCGCGCGGTGAGTGAGGCGCGTCTGCTGCTGACTGAACACGCGAGCGTTCAGAGTGAATGGGCATTAAGGGGTGTGGCCTTTGCCACGCCCACAGGTTGGGTAACAAGCGATACGACATTACCTGCGGACCCTAGCAATCAGGAACATCCTCAGCCGTCGAGTTTTGCGCGCGCGCCCATCATGAAGATAGCTCAAAGAAAGGTCACTTATTGTGCTCTGGGTTTAGTCTCTGTGTGGGTCGCTGCGCTACTGGTGCAACAATCAGCGTTACACGAACAACAGAGGTTGCATGAGCAACTTACGCAGCTCACGACGCAAACGCCTGTGCCAGAGGCGCATCCGTTTGCGCCAGTGCTTACTTATGCGCGCGCTCGTTCGGCGCAAGACACGCTGCGCGTACTCGATTCCTTAGCCATGTCGCTCCGTGCGGATGATGTGCTGAGCCAGCTAATATTGACCAACGAGAATATGGTGCTCGATGCGAGCGCTAATGATGCGTCGGGGTTACAACTCGCGTTGCGTGAGGTGGCTGTTTTTAACAACGTCGAGTTTGTCGCAGGTATAACCGCGCAAGCAGCGAGCACAGTGCGCGTGGCGAACCCGCAAGAGCGATTTAGGCTAAAAGTGGGTCTGTCAACTGCGCCTTTCAATGACGCAGAGGCTCCTGAGTGATGAACGCAACTTGGCGGCAAAGTGTACTGGCTTACTTGCTGTTATTTGGCCTCACTGCTGGGCTTGTTAATGGCGTTTTCGCGCCTCGTTACAGTGCGTGGTTAGCCATTAAGCAGCACAACGCGCAATTGCGCCAAGCAATCGACGTGCACAATGCGGCACATCGCCAAGCAAGTGAGCGGTACGCGCAGGTAGATCAAGCGCTTAAGAGTCTCTTCGAGAGTGGCGAACTATTGGCATTTGATGCCAATCGTGCTGCGCACGATTGGCAAGTCGCCATTAAAACCGTGCTGCGAGACGCAGGGGTGAATCTAACCTCCTTTACACCTAGGCAAGAACAACTCGGACTGGAAGCCGCGGTGTTACGTTTAGAGCTAAGCTTTTTAGCTGAACCAAAGACGCTGCGATCAATTCTGGCGGGTTTTACCCAAGTGCCAGGTAAGGCGCGGGTGGAGCTGCTTAGTCTACGTGCCGCAACACCGCCGACCTCCGAGGATCTCGCTGCGGTGCGATTGTTAGAAGGACGTATGGTGGTCAGTACACTCAGCGCTAATTTGACTTCGGCAGCGCCCCATGAGTTAACATCTTGGCTTACGCCTACGACTACGCCAGTCAGTAAAAGTGTTCCTAATCGTTTAACTTCATTGTTTGATACGACTACCCGCTTAAAGTTTTTATCGCCGCAGGTGACGCACTATCGAGTTGCGGCCATTACTGTCACTGAGCAGAATCGCATGGCGGTCGTGATCGATAATCATTCTGGCGCTAGTTATCGTGTGCAAGTCGGCGATTTTATTGATGCTTGGGTAGTGCGCGCTATTGAGCGCGATCATATTCGCGTACAAGCGGGTGACGCGATTACTCAAATCAAACTGCAAAACGAGCCCTAACAGGCAATATAGTTTGGGTCGCCAAATAGATTTGCGGTGTGCGCTGAAAGCGCTTACTGCAAAACCTGCTGGATGGTTTTTAAGCTGCGAATAAAAGGTGTGGCGTGATAATCGTGAGGATTGGCCAACGCGGCGAACATATCGTCTATCGCCGTTGATAGTTGCGTTTGCTGAGTGTCTTGCTTTGTTGCCGGTTTGAGCGCGCGCACCACGGAGTTGATTGGCATTGCCGTTGGT
>CAYGNS010000489.1:0-2552 GCA_964351295.1 uncultured Gammaproteobacteria bacterium | reverse complement strand
CGCTGGCGTCGGGATATGCCGGCATCGACAATCCCGTGTTCTATCGCGACAACACGGTCATGGTGCTCGGCGACGCCAAGAAGATGACCGAGGAAATCACCAAGGCAATAGCGTAATTAGGCGCCGATCGAGCAAGGCACCGACTCAACTAGTTTCGCGGCGCGCTCAAAATAAGAGATGAGGCGAAGATGACCTTCCCTTCGAATAGAATGGATTTTGAGCATACATGCGATGACGTTGCGAATATGCGCAAGCTGATTGCCAAACTACCAAGAAAGACCCACCGGGTTCTCGACCTGCTGATTGCCGGTCATTCGAACAAGATAATCGCTTGGCATCTCGGCATGCCGGAAACAACCGTAAAGTCGCACATGTCGACCGTGTTTCGTACGCTTGGTTGTAAAAATCGTACACACGCTTCATTGATCGCATTCTGTATAGTTCATGATTTGCCCGCTCAACTCGCGATACTTACAAAAAACAGAGATCTTGATCGATGCGAGTATTTCTCAACGATTCAAGTGGACTGGATCTGTAATGTTGATTATGCAGATAACTCGGCATGACCTCCTAGCCACCTGACAGGGGAAGCCGTCAGTCGCCCCTCGTCCGAGCGCGTTGCAATAGGAAAGTGCGTGAGCGCAAGTATTTAGCAACGATCCGGGCCCATCTCGCGGACGTGACATCACCGATAGCATTGGCGGGGACCGGCCAATGGGGATTTTCACGTAAGCGCCCGAATTGGAGGGAAGGGCGCCTCCGCGTACCAAAGCATCGAAGTAACCCCGGAGATAGGCAATAACCTGCGCCCGTGTGCTGCTGGACAATTCTGGCTTGTCGGCCTTGGGATGAACAGGCAGCGGACCTTTGACGTAGTTGACTGACCAATCACCACCAGCGACATTCTCCGCTACCCCCTGTATCCAGGATGCAGCACAAAAAAGGCCAAGCACTATTGCCTGACCTACTTAACCGTATTCTGCCGCCAGAAGAGAATTCTGCGGACGAAGCTTTTTAGGCGGACGCTTGATGCCCTCTTTCCTTACGAACCCGCCATCAAAACCCATCCTCTCGGCAATAACCGCAGACACTTGATCAGCAGCCGCTGAAAGAGCGGTTTCAACCTTATGGACATATTTCCCAGTCACAGTCTTCCGGGTGTGACCAAGAAGACCACCCACCGTCAGTTCGCTATACTCTAATTCCCCCGCAACGGTTGCAAAGCTGTGACGCAACGTGTGGCATGTCACTCCCTTCAAACCAGCAGCCTCGGTCAGCGCCCTGATGGCTTCGTCTACGCCGACAAACGCACCCAAGCAAAAATTGGAAGGGAACACCCAACTATCATTATCACCGTCAGCAATCGATTGAAGAAATTGCAACGGAATCTCACCGCATGGTCTAAGCACCAGCTTATCGCCATGTCCCTTCATCCTAGTCCGCAACCCGGGCGCCGAAATATCAATGCCAGATCGCTTCAGATGTTGAAGCTCAGAACGCCGCGCACCCGTAAGCGCTATACCCCACACATAGTTAGCAGCAACCGAAGAAACCCCAAATTCGCGCGCATTCCTAAGAGCGCTACCCAACCGGGCATACTCATCAGGGTTCAGCCACCGATCGCGACAGCCATCGGGAATAACCTCGACGCCAAGGCAAGGGTTCTCTGTACAGTAACCCTTCTTTATGGCGAACGAATACAAGGACGACAACAACATCACCGCCTTGCGGGCCGTGCCACGACCACCAGTCACAATGGCAACATTCTTCGACGTCTTCACCACCAACTTTGTCTTACCTAGACACACGTCATCGTACATCTTCACGACGTCCGCCTTAGTGACATCAGTCAGAGGCTTCTTTCCCAACAGCCGCTTGATGTGACGTTCAAAGCGCCCTTCATTTCGTCTAATCGTGGTAGGACTAAGTGGCTGCCCCTTGTAGAAGACCATGCCCGCTTCACTTGCCTTCCGATAAATGTCCGCCATCTCCCCAACGCTGACGAACTTCTTTAGTTGTTTTCTTTGCGCCGAAGGATCTTCCCCCCTGCTCACCCTAGCGAAAGCCTCTTTCGCCAATTCACGTGCCTGCTCGACAGTAATGTTCGGATAAGCCCCAAGCTTATGCCTTCGGAACTGCCCCCTCTTGGTCTTGTAGACGATGATGAACGTCTTCAAACCCGAGTGCTTCACGCGGACACCGAACCCTCTGACCTCCCTACACCAAGCAAATGTGTCACCGCCCTGTGCCGGCAACGGCAGAGAGTCCACAACGCGTTTCGTAAGTTTTCCCATGGGCATAACCCTACTCCAGAATTGAGATTTATCCGTGTCGGGAGTATTGGGGGGCTAAGCGTAGGCCCCCTCTGTATGGGGGCCCACGGTTTCGGTAGCCGGGATACCAGGGGGATACTGACGAACAAATTCCGCAGAAATCTGCAGGGTACCTAAGCGTACCAAACGCTCTAAGCCCGCAGCAGCAACCTGCTACGGGATAACAATTTTCGACGCAATCATTGGCAAAACAGCAACAGAGTTGGCGCCCCGTAGGGG
>CAYGNS010000488.1:0-2554 GCA_964351295.1 uncultured Gammaproteobacteria bacterium | reverse complement strand
ACCCACGACTGTGCGATGCGCGTTGGCGTAAATTGCGGTTCGGTAGACCCCGCCAAACTTGAGATGTACGACCCGCGCGACTCGGTCTCGCCCATGCTCGATAGCGCACTCGAACATTGTGAATTTTTAGACTCGATTGGCTTTACACGCTATTGCGTGTCGCTAAAAGACTCCGATCCCCAAAAAGTGGTGAGTGCGAATATTCGGTTTGCTGAAAAACGTCCCGACGTGCCACTTCATCTAGGTGTTACCGAGGCAGGCATGCCACCAATGGGTATCATCAAGACGCGCATCGCTTTTGAGCAATTAATTGGCCGCGGAATAGGCGACACGGTGCGAGTATCGTTAACCTTGCCTAACGTTGACAAAGCCGATGAAGTGGATGCTGGCCACGAGATTATTGACGACATTTACGCAGGTCGCGTGCGAAGCGTAGTGGCCTTTGACCCAGACAAACTCAATATCATCAGTTGCCCGAGCTGTTCGCGCGTAGAGAATGAGGCCTTTATCGAACTGGCTCAAGATGTGAAGGCAATGACAGAGTACGCCGAGGAATACAAGATAACGATCGCTGTAATGGGCTGTAGAGTCAATGGACCCGGTGAAACAGATGATGCCGATCTTGGCCTATGGTGCGGACCGAAACAAGTAAACCTTAAGCGACGCGGCGAAAAACTAGGCGCATATGGCTACGACACAATTCTCAGCAAACTGAAATCCGAGCTCGATGCTATGATCAACGAGCAGAACAAAGCGAGCGCCTAAGCTATCGACCCGCTGCACGCAATAAAGAATGCAATAAAGTCAGTAAGGAGAGCTTAACGCGCCCATCGAACACCGAGTGGCTACGGTATCCATAATAGCGATCAAACGTTAGGCTCGACCAGAAACTATTGCTTGGTAGCAGAGAAAGAGCCAGTCACATCGACAGCCAACGTGACAACGCCTGTATCAACTTCGCCTTCACCCTGAATGTCGCCCGAAGCCGTCACACCGTCGACTCGGCCACTCACTCCAAGTACGCCGGACACTTCGTCGTCGTCGATGCGTAAGTTGCCGCTAAACGTGCCATCGTTAGCAATACCCACCGTAAACGTTTCGTCAGGGTCATCACCATCAAAAGTAAGCGTGCCATCGGCTCTTACAGTAATGGTGATCGGAAACGTATCCCTTTCGGTGATACCAGAAGCTTCAGCGCGAACATCCACTGTACCGATATACACTCCAACAAACTCGGGAGGCAACATGTCGCCTGCAATGCTGTTGTCGACTTGATCAGCCCCGGAAGAACTGCCGCCAATATCGCATCCTGACAGGAAAAGTCCACCTAGCAGTAGACTAGCGATAACTCGATAGGGTTTTGTATTCATAATTATATTAGTGGTTGTCTAGAGGGGAAGAGTTCGTGAAATCTAGCCCTGCTCTGGGCCAGCACAGTTGGGTGCTCACCTTGGAGCTTAGATTAGCGAGTGTGATAACTCAATAAAAAAGATTTAACATCACGAGCATCACGAACAAAAATAAGGCGGTCATCCCTGCGCCTACACGCATGAAGTCCCGCACCTTATAACCTGCAGGCCCCATGATCAAGGCGTTAACCTGATGCGTTGGAATTAAAAAAGAATTGGATGTTGCGAGCGCAATCGTAAGTGCGAACATAGCGGGGTCCGCACCCACACCCAAAGCCATATTGATACCGAGCGGCACCAGCAGCACGGTCGCACCGACGTTTGACATCACCAACGTAAAAACCGTGGCGATAAGAGCCAGCAACAGTTGAATCATCCAAATGGGCAGCCCATCCATAATGAGCAAAGCGTGAGCCGCCATGTATTGAGCGGCGCCCGATTGTTGCATTGCCACCCCTAAAGGAATCAAGCAGGCTAACAAAAACACCGTTTGCCAAGACACAGCGTTGTAGGCTTCTTCAATGTCTAATACGCGTCCAATCACCATACCAAGCGCCCCCACCATCAGAGCAAGACTCAGCGGCAAAGGACTGAACAGTACTAAGCCAATCGCGAGTACAAATGCAATCGCCGCGTTGCGCAATTTGTTCGTGCGAAATTCTTCTTTGGGAAAGTCGGTAACCACCGCAAACTTTTTGTCTTTGGACACTTTAATCATGTCCTGCCAGCGACTATGTACCACTAAGGTATCACCCGCTTGCAACACGAGCGATGACAGCTCCTCATCAATGATTGTATCAATGCGGTACACGGTTAACACACGCATACCGTAACGTCGCCGGATGTCAGATTCGGAAATGGTGCGCTTAATTAAGTCAGAATCCGGTGGTATTACAATTTCGGCAATCCCAGCTGTGGTGGGATTCAGTGCGTCGGCAAACTCGTTCAAGTACGGGCTTATGCTTAATTTGTGTTCGCTGGCATAGCGCTCAATTTCTGAGCGAGCACCCATAATCGCAAGTACCGAACCCGCGCTAATCGATGAGTCCTGCGCAGGGATAATTTGAATATTTGCACCCGTTTTAATACCGAGAATCCACCCCGAGCGACCGTTACTTTCGACTTGACCGAGCATAAGACCCACG
>CAYGNS010000487.1:450-2555 GCA_964351295.1 uncultured Gammaproteobacteria bacterium | reverse complement strand
ACTTGGGAAGCCACTCTAACAAAAGGCGAAAACGATTCGCTGTCGAGCAGCAACGAAACGTCTAATAAAAACACCATCGGAACCAGTCAAGAAGTATCGGCCACCTATCGCTCTGGCGGCGCCCAATACGGACCTTTCCCCAGCGCTGAAATCACCGCCACAGTAGGTTCTACACAAGGTTCAGAGCGAGCCAGCACCGATTCGGTAGGCGAGGACTCTGCGCGCTCCTCTGAGGAAGCGTATCACGACTCTCTCACAACCAACGTTGAGCGCGACCAACGCGAAAGCGTTACGCGAGAAGTGGTCGATGCAGCCATTCGAGTTGATTTAACCATCGAAAACGATGGGGATATTCCGTTCACCATAAGTAATCTTGAGTTAACGGCCCAAACGCAAAACCCGAACAATCGCCGAGAAGTGATTCCGGTTGCTTCGTTATTGCCCGAAAATGGCAACCTCGGTTCGATTAATATCGGCGCGTTAGGCGACCCCTCGCGTGGTCCTTTTGTGTTTAAAACGGCCGGTATCTTTCCGCAGAAAGTAGAAGAGCTAATGAAGAGTCCTCGCGGGTTTATTGTGCAACTCGCAAACTTTGATATTACTGACCAAGAGGGCAATAACTTTGCCTTCACTTCGCAGAAAGTGTTAGATCGAACAGTGGGAATAACATTTGATGAAGGGGTTGGTAAGTCTGAAAGCTACCGCGTTGCTACAGCGAGTTTTCAAGATCCTGCCACTGGACGTCCAAATGGCATCACCATGGCGCGCGCCTTAGAAATTATTGGTCTTACCCGCTACCCAACGATTCGGGATGGCGGCAACGGGATAGTAGAAACAACCGCAGTGGCCAGTGATTTTCAAAACGACAATTACCCTATATTTAGCCGCATAGAACCCAGTGGCATTTTTATCGAGTCAGGCACTGATCGCACCATCGAAACCGTTCCAGGAGGCGACGATATAGTGGTTGATTCAAGCTACGAAGTGGCTCTGCATAGATCGGCTCCTTACATTAGAGACGGCGGCAATGGCATTGCAGAAAGTACACTCGTAGGCAATGATGAAGCTTTAGCGCCTTTGAATAGCCCTGTGCAAGCTAAGCAGGCAATCATTCGATCAGGTAACGACACAAGCATTGAATCAATCGTTGGCGGCGACGATGTATTTGTTCCTGAGGGGCGAGAGCGAGAAGTGTTAGTGCGTTATAAAGACACAGCAGCCAAGGCCTCAGAAAAGCGCTTTTGGGCGTTGTATACCAATAAGCTTAGAACCGGCGTGAACTTAGATGAGTATCAGGTTAGATCGGGCGATCAACTCGACTTTACCTATGTGCAAGATCAAGACGAGGATGGTGTGTGGGCACGCGAAGAATATTTGCATGGCAGTAGCGATCTGTTGGTCAACAGCGATGGTTGTAATCTTGTACCCGCTCCAGAAACGTGCGATACCTTATTAGATTTTACCGAGATTCAAGAAGGCTGGCGTGTGCAGCTTAAAAGTTCACCGCAGGGCTATAACGTTTACTCCAATCCTAATCAAGGGGACTCCGATCGGGATAAATTACGTGATGATGAAGAGTTTGCTTGCCAACTCGACCCCCGCCAGCGTGATACCGATTTGGATGGTTTAACCGATTGGGAAGAGTTGTTTGGCCAACGTAATATCGATGGCGGCGGTGTAGCGCAAATGGTGAGTCGTGACCCAGACACTAATACAATCACCTATACGATCACTCCCTATAAAGGTCTTAACCTTCCCTTAGTAGACCACACATCTTTTGAGGGCTGCGATACCATTCTTGGTATTAATGGATTTGCCACAGACCCTCTAAAAGCAGATACCGATGGCGACTTAGTGAATGACTTATTAGAGCTGGAACTGGGTCTTAATCCGAATGACTCGTCAGACGGGCCATTATTTTTGGATGACGATGGTGATGGAGTGCCAAATCAAACTGAAGAATTAGGCATTTCTGTGATCATCAACGGGGTGAGCGTAACGATAACATCCAACCCAAATGATCCCGACTCAGACTACGCTGGATTACCGGATTTACTCGAGCACAGAATTGGTAGTAACACGCGAAGATAGCAGTCCGAGGGTGA
>CAYGNS010000487.1:0-440 GCA_964351295.1 uncultured Gammaproteobacteria bacterium | reverse complement strand
TGGATACCGATGGTGATGGTATTTCGGATATCAATGAATATAAAGGCGGGGGCGAAGCGTGTATCACTGTTACAGCTGGCGTTCAGTGCACCAAGTTTTCGAGCTTGATCATTGGCAATTTCCAGTCCTTTATAAATGAGTGTGAGAATGCCGATGTCTGTAACAACGCGGCGATTGAGGAGAACCTCACCAATATTAGTGCATTGCAGCTAGGCACCAATCTGAGCGAGAGGGATACGGATTTCGATACGGTTAACGATAATTTAGAAATTACCCCGTTTGAGATTATGATCAACGGAAGCACCCAATTAGTAACGTCCAAACCCTTAGTAGCAAACTCAGATGCGGATGGGTGGAACGACGGTACGGAGCGTATCAAGGGAACTAACCCCAATGAACCAGATTCAGATAACGATTCGACTAACGATGATACTGAGGAG
>CAYGNS010000486.1:2042-2555 GCA_964351295.1 uncultured Gammaproteobacteria bacterium | reverse complement strand
ACCCCAATCAACTTAAAGGCGAATTTGTGGTGCTCATCAGTGGGGCAAACGATGCTGTGACTAGCTCGCACAGCCTGAGTGCGCAACGGGTATTAGAGATTTTATCGTCGGAACTGGGTTTGAAGCAGGCCGCAAAGCTTACCGCCGAACTCACTGGTGAAAAGAAAAATGACTTATACGCGCTGGGGTTAGAACTTAAATTGTAGGCCAAGTGCGATATTTCATTTTTCCGGTGTGATGCCGGGTGGTGATGTAAAGGTGGGGACTTCACCAACTAAACGTGCGCCCCATTGTCGCAGTAACTCGAAGCCAAACAAGCACACTGCAACGGCTAACACAGACCAAAATATTCCCATAGAGCCGAGTACTTGTTGTTCCGAAAAAAGTGTCCAAGCAAATTGCCCTACGCACAAAGTGGCGACCACGAGCAAAGTGGGTTTTCGACCTATTCTTTCTACAATCCAAACACCGAGTGGTGCACCTAAAGCAACCACGGGTGCCGCCGCCAACCAG
>CAYGNS010000486.1:0-2032 GCA_964351295.1 uncultured Gammaproteobacteria bacterium | reverse complement strand
CCGAAAACCCCCGACCCAACCCCGTCGCCCACAGACAGTTTTATGCCCACGCCCAATACCGAGTTAAAGGCCATAATCACAACTGAGGTGGGGATGGCGATTTTTAGATCAGCACGACATATAAGTACCAGCGCAGTGTAAATGACCATGTCGATACCAACACCCGTCACCGACGTGACCGACGTGCTGGCGAAAAGGCCTAGCCACAGGCCAAGACGAAAGTCCCACTGTTCGCTGAAATCGGTCATGCCCGAATGGCCAGCGATTTCGGACAGCCGTACTAAATGTAGTAAGCCAAAACTTGCCCAAACTACGGCAAAAATAATTTTGATCCATAACTCGGGAACGTAGGGAGCAAGAAAAAAAATTCCGAGCGGAAGTCCTACCAGCGAGCCCAGCATAGCGCCGCCTAACAACGCCCACGCCAATGATTGTCTGCGTGCCAGAATAAATATGCTCGCGCTGACCATTCCGATGGATTGAATCGCGAAACTAAAATCGCGGCCCAAACTTGCGGGTAGCTCGAACAACAAAACCAACACAGGAAAGCCTACGGTACCACCGCCCATAGGTGTAGAGCCCGCAGCGTAGCTGCCGATCGCCATGGCCAAAGCCATTGGCCAGTGAGCCGCCGCCGTCTGCCACTGACCTTGCACGACCACGAGCCACAGCCAGACGCTGTAGAACATAGCCAGCCACAAAAACCAAACCCACAGATATTGTTTGGGTGGGGAAATTAAGCTCATTTAATGACCGTTCACAGAGGTAAAAAACGCCTGCAACATAGCACGAAATAATTCTGAAAGAATGCCGTCTCTAAAGATTATTGCGGATGGCGCACAGTGCTTGACCGTGCAGGCCACTCTGTTTGACCTGAAAGTTCGTGCGAGCGGTGTGCCTAAATACCCCGCAACAGGGCGCTCGCGAAGACAGAGATAATGGTATTCTAACTCACTCGTGGCAACCCGCTGCAGTTAAGCTGTGATCGTGCAGATTGTGATTGGCCTGCAACGTAGAGCGTGGGTTCCGGAGGTTGCAAATGTTATCTGAACGGCCCACTCCAACTGTAACTCGTCGAGACAGAGCCTCGCTGATGAAAAATCTCATGCAATTTGGTTGTTTAAAATTGTGCGTCAGAGCAAGCTGCTGGCTGGTGATGGCGAGCTGGTGCGCGTCACCGCTTATGGCCGACGTCGTTTCGCAGGCGTCTACCAGCAACTCAGCCGCGACTTCATTAACCGCTTCGCCATTTCAGCCGTGGGCAACACGGTTTTTTACCGCTTCCGACTCTGCCTTGGTGACTCAAGATGAGGGTGCTGTACTGGTATCCCTACATGCCCAAACACTTAGGTCGCCCGCTTCAACGCTCAAAATTTTAACAGCGCTACGTGCCATCGAGGCGTGGGGCGGAGACTATCGTTGGCCTACTCAGTTCGTGGTTGATGGCGACACGCTAACCGTGGTGGGGAGCGGCGACCCGTATCTGGTGTCTGAAGAGCTCGTGATTATCGCGCGTGCGATCGCCTCACGCATTAACCGACCTATTGCTACCGTAATTGTCGATCATCGTGCTTTTGCAGTAGAGGCTATGCCGGGCAGCAGTGCTGTGAACGACCCTTACAATGCGCCCGTATCAGCGGTGGCCGCTAATTTTAATACCGTACAGTTGCGTCGTACGGACACCGGCTTTGTGAGCGGCGAGGCCCAAACGCCGCTGACCGATGTGGCGCAAACATTAGCCAACGAGGTGGCGCGCAATTCCGCTTGGCAGGTCGGAGAAACCAAGCGCGTAAATTTGGCTAACGCAGATAACGCGCATACTCACTTTGCGCAACTGCTTATTGCTTTCTTGCGCGCCACGAATAACGCGCTGGTCGTCGATGAGCCCTCGATTGTGATGGTAGGACCTAGCTCGTTAGAACCGCGCTCTACGTCATCCAATAGTGTTCCGCCTGCTCGACAGAGTAGTGCCGTGATCTATGAGGATTTACATTCAAAGCCCTTATCTGCACTGCTGGTTGGGGCTTTGGAA
>CAYGNS010000485.1:0-2556 GCA_964351295.1 uncultured Gammaproteobacteria bacterium | reverse complement strand
TCGACCGCCCTCGACTCCGGGACTTTATACGGGTTTGACCCTCCCACACGACCAGACATCTACGGCAAGATTGGCAACTCAGGCGTGTCGGTGGCGACGCTTGACGATATGCGTCAGCTGTACGATGGTTTTGATTTATGTGATCCGAGCACGTCGGTGTCGATGACGATCAATGGCCCAGCCCCGACCATTCTTGCCATGTTTTTAAATACGGCGATCGATCAACAAGTCGAACGTTTTAAACAACGAGAAGGGCGCGAGCCTAATATAGAGGAGCAGCAAAAGCTCAAGGCGTATGCACTGAGCTCAGTACGCGGTACAGTGCAAGCTGATATTCTCAAAGAGGATCAAGGGCAAAACACGTGCATATTTTCCACCGAGTTTAGCCTGCGCATGATGGGTGATATTCAGCAATATTTTATCGATCACGAGGTGCGCAATTTCTATTCGGTATCGATCTCGGGTTATCACATAGCCGAAGCGGGCGCGAACCCTATTTCGCAGCTCGCGTTTACCCTCGCCAACGGCTTTACGTTTGTCGAAGCCTATCTCGCGCGCGGCATGCACATAGATGACTTTGCCTCGAATTTGAGTTTCTTCTTCTCGAATGGCATGGATCCCGAGTACACGGTTATTGGTCGCGTCGCGCGGCGCATATGGGCGGTGGCGATGCGCGATAAATATGGCGCGAATGCTAAATCGCAAAAGCTCAAATACCATATTCAAACTTCGGGTCGCTCGCTGCACGCACAAGAGATGCAATTTAACGATATTCGCACCACGCTGCAGGCGCTGTTAGCGATTCAAGATAACTGCAATAGTTTGCATACCAATGCGTTTGACGAGGCCATTACTACTCCTACTGAAGACTCGGTGCGGCGTGCATTGGCCATTCAGTTAATCATTAATCGTGAATTCGGCTTGGCTAACAATGAGAACCCGTATCAAGGCTCATTCGTAGTAGAGGAATTAACTGATCTCGTAGAAGAGGCCGTGTTGCAAGAGTTCGAGCGAATTTCGGATCGGGGTGGGGTGCTCGGTGCAATGGAAACGGGGTATCAGCGCGGCAAAATTCATGAAGAGTCGCTGAAGTATGAAACGCAAAAGCACGACGGCACCTTGCCTATTATCGGCGTGAATACCTTTTTATCGGAGCGCGAAGAAGCGCCGTTTGAGGTCGAGCTGGCACGGTCCAGCGACGCCGAGAAGCAATCGCAAATAGCGCGTCTACAGGATTTTCAGCAACGACACGCTGACACATCTGCGCAGGCTTTAGAGCAAATCAAAGCGACTATCCGCGCAGGTGGAAACGGTTTTGAGGCCTTGATGGAAGCGGTGCGGCATTGCTCGCTGGGTCAGCTTACCGATGCTTTTTTTGAGGTGGGTGGGCAGTATCGTCGTTCGACCTGAGGTAGTGCTGCGCAACGCATGTAATCGATATTGGATAGATTAATGGTCTCGCTGATCCGCAGAACATCATTGGTAAGCAGAATGATGGTAAGTTAACCGGGTTTGCACTTGTTTGCGAGAACTTGCCAATAACGATCAAACTCGGCTCCTGTCGTAGAACGCCAAAAGTTAAATACCAAAGTTGAACGACCACGCAGATACAATATCCTCCCCCAACTCATTCCGAAGAAAAATGACATCAGATAACACCCCAGGCCTTGTTCTTTACCAACTGGTCGGCGACATCGGTCAGCATGTGGCGATCATTACATTGAACCGTCCGACTGCGTTGAATGCGCTGTCGCTCGATTTGATCGCGCAGTTGATAGACGCGCTTAATCGGGCCCATGCCGATGATTCGGTGGGGGCGATTGTACTCACCGGTCAGGGCAAAGCTTTTAGTGCCGGCGTAGATCTAAAAGAAATCTCAGAAAACCCCGCCGTGTTGAATGACGACACAGCCATGCTCCAAGCCTTTAAACAATTGCGCAAACCGTTGATTGGTGCCATCAATGGTTACGTGATGACCGGTGGTCTCGAGTTAGCTTTGCAATGCGATTTGCTCTACGCCTCGACGAACGCGGTATTCGCCGATACGCACACTAAAGTGGGTTTGCTGCCCACGTGGAGCATGTCGCAGCGCCTGCCGCGTTTGATTGGTATTGCTCGCGCCAAAGAAATGTCATTTAGTGGGCGTAAGATCGACGCGCATCTGGCTGAGCGCTGGGGTCTAGTAAACCGTGTGTTTGCTCCTGATGAATTACTGCCTGCGGCCATCGCGTTAGGCTTAGAGATTGCCGCAAACGATCGCGTTGCCGTACAGGGCATTCGAGCGCTGATTGATTATGGTAACGGCTTGCCCATCGAGGCCGCTTTAGAACATGAATATCACACATCCCATGCACATAATGAAGCGCTAGACTTTAGCCAAATGTTGCATCGTTTAAACGCTGTGCGTGCAACCAAATAGCAAGCGCGTGTTTTGCCTAAAGCGCCGACCGCTACAACGAGGTAGCGCAGCTCAATCAGTAAAGCTTTCGTAAGCCGAGAGCTTTTTAAAATTTTGTTTTACTTCGATCATTGAAATTTATTGGAGTTCTTATGCGC
>CAYGNS010000484.1:0-2556 GCA_964351295.1 uncultured Gammaproteobacteria bacterium | reverse complement strand
TTCCCAAAGAATATGGCGGCCTCGGGTTTTCCGCATTGGCGCATTCGGAAGTAGTCCGTAAGCTATCCACGCGCAGCACTGTTGCTGCCGTAACCGCCATGGTGCCCAACTCCCTCGGCCCCGGCGAACTGCTAATGCAATTCGGAACTAAAGAACAAAAAGGTTATTGGCTGCCGCGCCTAGCCGTTGGCAAAGAAATTCCCTGTTTTGGCTTAACGAGCGAGGATGCGGGTTCGGATGCCTCAGCGATGCAAGACGCGGGGGTAATCTGTCGAGGCGAATTTAACGGCGAGCAAGTACTGGGCATCAAACTCAACTGGCACAAGCGCTACATAACGCTCGGTCCTGTGGCAACCGTATTGGGGTTGGCGTTTAAATGTTATGACCCCGACCATTTAATTGGCGAGCAAGAAGAACTCGGGATTACGGCGGCATTAATCCCCACCGACTTGCCGGGCGTACGCATTGGTGAGCGCCACCTGCCCGCTATGCAAATGTTTCAAAATGGCCCCAACTGGGGCACAGATGTATTCATTCCAATGAGCTATGTGATCGGCGGCCAAGACAATATTGGTCGCGGTTGGGCTATGCTTATGAGTGCGCTTGCGGCCGGACGTGGAATTTCACTGCCAGCCCTATCCGCAGCTGGTGCGGCGTTATCAGCGCGCACCACGGGCGCATATGCGCGGGTAAGAGAGCAGTTTGGCCTGCCCGTGAGTAAGTTTGAGGGAGTACAAATTCGCCTAGCACAACTGATCGGTCGCGCCTATCGACTAGACGCCGCGCGCCGACTCACGTGTATGGGACTAGACCAAGGTTTTAAGCCCTCGGTTGTATCGGCGATCATGAAATCGAATTGCACTTACGCATTGCGTGATTCGGTGAACGATGCCATGGATGTTCACGCAGGCAAGGCCGTAATTGATGGGCCGCTGAACTACATCGGCAATATGAACCGCTCGGTGCCCGTCGCGATTACCGTGGAGGGCGCCAATATTATGACGCGCCACCTGATTATTTATGGGCAAGGTGCAATTCGTTGTCACCCTTATTTGCTCGACGAAATGCTGGCATTAGAAAACGAAGACGAGGAGCAGGCCCTAACCGATTTCGATGCCATTTTCTGGAAACACTTTCGGCACACGTTTAAAACGGCGGGACGAGCATGGCTGCGTAGTTGGAGTTTTGCTTGGTTAAGTCCCGCCCCCGATGTGCCCGAACTAAAAAAGTATTATAAAAAACTCAATCGCTACGCGGCCGCCCTTGCGTTAGTCTCAGACGTTGCATTGGTCAGTCTCGGCGGTGCCCTCAAGCGTAAGGAAATGCTCTCGGCGCGCTTGGGCGACGTATTGTCGGAGTTGTATATGCTTTCCAGCGTCCTTAAACGGTGGGAAGATGAAGGCAAGCACGCTGAAGATTTACCGGTTGTGGACTATTGCATGCAAACGGGTTTGCATTTTCTGGAGGCACGCTTGACTGAATTTTTCCAGAACTTCCCGAACACTGGCTTAAGTTTGCTTATGCGTTTTCTCACCATGCCCTTCGGCAAAACCCAGCGGGCACCTTGCGATCAATTGATTCAAGAGTGTGCCGAGTTATTGTCTGAACCAAGTGGCACGCGCGAGCGCACTTCGGCCGGCTTATTCCTAGGCGTGGAAGGCATAGACGATGACGGAATTGGTTTGCTGGAATCAGCCTATGCTTTAGTAATTGAGTCCGCTCCAATCAAAAAGAAAATGCGCACAGCGAACATTGAAACCGCGGCCCAAGCACTTAAAGAAAAAGCAATTAGCCAGGCTGAAGCCAAGCTACTTGCTAAAACCGAAGAGGCGGTTGATGCGGTCATCGCCGTGGACCATTTTGCGCAAGACGCTTTTGGCCGAAAGGGTGCGCAAGCCGAATCAACACAAGCTTATTTGCGCCGAGGAGCGAACGAGTAACGGCTTGCTACTGAGCACCATTTTCATGAGCTTCTAGCTCGTTTCACATAGTTTATAGGAAACCTGATTGAACGTTCCCGCGAGCCAATATTGGCAACACGCGTCTGAGTTGGCGCGATCTCTATTAGAGGCACACGGCGGCAACCTGACCGTTGCCATGCCATTAGGGCTCGGCAAAGCCAATCACATCATCAATGCTCTGTACGAGCAGGTGCGCGAAAACTCTTCTTATTCGCTTAAAATATTGACGGCGCTCACCCTGCAAACTCCGCAACCCGCAACAGATTTAGAGAAAGCCTTTTTCGAACCCATCAAGGCGCGCCTGTACGACGGTTACTCAGAACTTTTGTATGCACGAGATTTACTTGCTAATCGGTTGCCAAGCAACGTAGAGGTCAGCGAGTTTTTTCTGCAAGCAGGTGCCTATTTAGACAACCCCGATACTCAAACACAGTACATCAGCGCTAACTACTCGCATGCCAGTAGTTACCTATTGAGCCAAAAAATTGATGTGGTCTTACAACTAGTGGCACATAACCATACAGTCCAAGGCCGGGGGAGCGACCTGAGCATATCCTGTAACCCCGACAATACCTTACAATTCCTCGCCTCTCGG
>CAYGNS010000483.1:0-2568 GCA_964351295.1 uncultured Gammaproteobacteria bacterium | reverse complement strand
CTCCACCGCCATCCGCAGAGGATCCTTGTTGACCGCCAAGGCCATCGGTTCCGCCAGCGCCCAGATCAATCCCGAAGACACCTGCGGCACCATTGGGGGTAATCTGTCCATCATTTGTAGGGAAGAAAATAAGGGCATGACTGCCGCCCCCGCCACCAGCAACAATCAATGGTGTGTCGTTTGCAAGCGTTACAAATGAACCACCACCGCCACCAAATTGGTGGTTATAGATGGTTTCGGGGAAAGCGAGATAATCGCCTGCGCGTTGGCCACCCAGCCCCTTTATGTCTGTGCCCTGCTCCAGCACAAAATCACCCTCAATCTTGGCTCCCCGTCCTCCAAAATCTCCATAGCCCTGCCCGCCAGTAGCACTTATGCGATATACACCGGATTCAGGAACAGTCCAAATTTGAATACCATTCGTAACAGTTACATCACCATCCAGATTGGTGCCCGTATACGCAGTATCAACATCCCCTTGAGTGGGACCAATTGAGCCCGTTGCGCCCGCAGAGGTAAATTCGTAGGTCTGAGCAGAGCTCAAGACACTAAACAACATAAGGAACACAAATGTGCTTATCTTTGATAAGACTAGTTTGATCGACATAATGTTAGGTGCTTAAGTAGATAATCATTAAATTAATGTTAACAAATTTAACCAGTATCGCTTTTGTGGTCAAGTTATGAGTTTTTGCATTGCACATAGCCCTATGCCGTCTATTCCAATTGTTGATATTAGCCCTTTGTTCGATGCAACCTCGAACGTTGATTCGGCGGCGGTTCGCTCTGTGCAGCACGATGTGGTTGCCGCGCTGCAAGAGTATGGCTTTATTGGCGTTCAAGGTCATGGCCTGCCCGCGCCACTGGTTGAACAAATGCGTACGCTCACCATCGCTTTGTTTGCATTGCCCATTGAACAAAAAATGCGGGTGCAGGTTAGCCCCACAAATTATCGGGGATTTATTCCCTTGGCGTTTTTTACACCGAATGCCGCGCAGGGCAAGGCCGATTGCTACGAGGGTTATAAGTTGCACTTTGAAACGCAACCCAACGATCCAATCGTTGCCGAATGTGATTTGTATGGTCCCAACATTTGGCCTGATTCGCTGCCTGAACTAGAGTCCGTTGTGGCGCAGTATTGGCAAGCTTGCGACCGCATCGCGTTGGCGATGCTCAAGGTGCTGAGTCTGCATCTAGGCGTAGCTTTTACTGAGTTGGCGAGCGCTTTTGAAAAGCCGCTTACTAATATGACCCTACTGCACTACCCCAAGGCCGCCACTAGCCCAGAGGCTAATGCGGAGGGCGATACCCAATACGGCATTCACCCGCACAAAGACACGGATGCCTTGACCATTCTGGCACCTGATAAAGTGGGCGGACTGTTCTTGCGCCCCAAAGGTTCTACCCAATGGATAGAAGCTACCGTACCCGATGGCTGCTTGGTGATTAATGTAGGCGATATGTTGGAGACCTGGTCTAACGGTGAATTTGTTTCCACGCCGCACATGGTGATTAATAAAAGCGGCAAAGAGCGCTACAGTTTTCCGTACTTTGCCGTGCCGCGGCACAACGTGGAGATTAAACCACTGGAGCAAGTGGAACAGCGTGCCAAGCCGCCTGTGATGCCTTCGTTAGGTACAGCTGGGGAGATTTCACGCAAGATCTGGTACAGCAACTGGCCTGATGCAGAAGCGATAGAAGCAACGCTTAACCCTTATTCTTATTGATGCTGATGGTTAGCGTTGGTATGCATTTTCGCGCTTGTGCGGGGGATGACGTTTCCAACTCATTCGTCATTCCCACGTTGGTCAATAACGTCGCCCCCGCGTAGGCGGGGGTCATACTTTAACGTTTAGCTATGTGCTAGGTAATGGGTCCCCGCTTCTGCAACAGCTCCTGCGTTGCACTACTCGCTGCGTCCATAAAGCGATGTGCGGGGATGACGTTGTCTTACTGCATGGGGATGACGGTTCCGGCTAGAAAAATTACTCCTAATGCAAATCCGCACACCCCCTAAGTTGAAATACTCCGACGAGCTGTTAGTATCGATCCAGAGTCAACAGGAGATTACACATGAAAATTATCTATGGGCTATCAATTGCTACTTTATTACTACTGAGTTCAAGCGCAAACGCGGCTGACAAAGTTGTAGTTGTTCCGCTAGGCGACAACCCTTCGGTTCGAATCTATTATGGGTCGGTGCAGACAACTGGCGAACTGGAAACTGGCAATGCCGTCGGGAGTGTAAGAAACTCAGAAGGAAACTACACAATAAATGTTGGTGGGCCAGTCGGCGGGTGTGCAGCTACCGTAAGCAAAGGCTCGCAAGCTGGAGGGGCTAGTAATATTTACGGCAACGTAACCGTCTCTATTTCCAGCGCGGGAAATACATTCACTGTACGCACTCGAGATTCATCGGGCACTTCAGACGATACAGACTTTCACTTTATTATGATCTGCCCACTTTAGTGGGCATGCGCACAATAATACCATCCTGGTGTTACCACGGAGGGCAATAACGTCACCCCCGCGTATCGCTGCATGGACGCAGCGAGTAGTGCAACGCAG
>CAYGNS010000482.1:0-2577 GCA_964351295.1 uncultured Gammaproteobacteria bacterium | reverse complement strand
AAGAAATTAAGGAATAGAAAAAATGGAGCATCACCTGAACGATCAAGCCAGGACAAAGCGTCAGCAACTATCTCATCAGCCTTACGTTCTCCATCAGCTTGAAAAACAATCTGCTTAATATGACGAGACAGGAAACTAAAAAAGCGAAAGCTACTCGCCCAGTCATCGTTAAAACGATACTCAAAAAAATCTAGCCTATCACGATAAGTTGAGAAGCCTCTTCCAACATTATATCGAGAATGTAAGAAAGGTCCGGAAATAAACCCCGCCGTGTTAAGTCCGCGTTGTTGATCGCGCTGGTGCTGCAAGATGGGTAAGCGCACAAGTGCTTCGATGCCGGTTAAATAGGCTTCGGTTTGATCAAGCGTGTATTTGTCGTTTAAATTAACGTCGCGCAATGGGCGCTGTTCGGTAGACATGCACTATCCTCCTGGTAGATATGCAGTGGCTTAATTTGGGCTAGGCAGCAGTTTCGCGCATTCCAATTGGGTTGCCTGAGCAGATAGCGACAACCACGTTTCTAAGAACATTTGTTGCCCTAAGTCTGCATAACAGTTTGCGATAGACCATCATGTGATTAGAGCATGAGAGAACGACACAGAGCAGCTAATCATGCCGATGGTTTCGACTGTTTTTGACGAGATATCGTACTCCAAATTATTCGCAATTATTATGCAATGTTGTGGCTATCCGTGGCACTATTGGAATAATTAGTCTTCATTTACGCTAAAACTGGATAGAATATGCAAGTTGTAGACAAACAGGACATAAAGCTACTCGAACTGCTGCAAAAAAACAGTGCGCAGAGCTCGGCAGAAATCGCCGAAAAACTCAACATGAGTCAGTCGCCTTGCTGGCGACGCATCAACAGGCTGGAGCAAGCGGGTATCATTGATCGGCAGGTAGCGATTATTAATCGCGAGAAACTCGGCTTAGATTTAGTGGCTTTTGCCACCATTAATTTAAGTTCAGTGGGGCGCAAGAATTTGGAACGGTTTGAAGAAGCCGTGCGCAAGCTCGACGAAGTAGTAGAATGCTATACCATGACGGGCGCGTGGGACTATATGCTCAAAATCATCGTTAAAGACATTCGCCATTACGAGCAGTTTGTACGCAATTATTTACTCGAGTTACCTATGATTGGCGAGATTCACTCGCACATGGCGGTAACCGAAATTAAAAACACCACCGAGCTGCCCCTAAGCCAGCAGCTCTAACCAGCGCGTTATACTCACGCATTGCGTTGCGTTTTATACGCACGCCCCTAATCACTTGTTATAAGTTATCAGTCTTCAGCCACCTGTTATTAGTCATCTGACTTTATTCACAAAGAGGAATCCCTACCATGTTTGATTCAAGTACGCTCAAAGATCAAGTTGTATTCATTGCCGGTGGCACCAGCGGTATCAATTTAGGTATCGCTAAAGGCATGGCCGCCGTAGGCGCAAAAGTGGCCGTGCTGGGACGTAATCCCGAAAAGGCTGCGGCGGCCGCGCAAGAAATAACCGACAGCGTTGCGGGCACACATGGACATGCGGCACTCGCTTTAACGGCTGATGTGCGCGAGCCCGCACAAGTTGAGAGCGCACTAAAAAGCTGTGTTGAACACTTTGGCAAAATAGATTGTTTAGTCTCAGGTGCCGCAGGCAACTTTCCAGCCCCCGCTTTGGGCATCTCGCCTAAAGGCTTTAAAACGGTGATCGATATCGATTTGCTCGGCACCTATAACGTGTTCTATTTGGGCTTTGAGCGCTTAAACAAGGGCGCCGCACTGATCGCGATTACGGCACCGCAAGCCGTTACCGCGATGCCTTTTCAAGCGCATGTGTGCGCAGCCAAGGCCGGTATCAATATGCTTATAAAGTGTCTTGCCTTGGAGTGGGGTGCGGCAGGCATTACCGTAAATGGCATATCGCCGGGGCCCATCAACGGCACTGAAGGCGCTGAGCGCTTAGCACCCACCCCGCAAGCAAAAGCGGCGATGGCGGCCAAGATTCCCAGCAAGCGTTTTGGCGAAACCAAGGATATCGCCGACGCCGCTATCTATTTAGCCAGCGACCTCGGTAACTATATTAACGGCACGATTATTACCGTGGATGGCGGCACCGAGCTCGGCGATGCCAGCGTGGATTGCTTAAGCATCCCACAACGCTGAACCCAGCCCGTCCGGCTTAACGCTTAACGGCGGAAGCGAATTCTACTAGGCCAGCGCGCGCGCATTTTGCTTCTGCAAAATGATGCGCAAGGGTTTGAAACACATGAAATTGTGTGTCAAATACTTGCGTGACTACGGGCACGCCTTGCGTCGTGGCGCGCTGCGCAAAGTCCTGCACTTGATCTAAAAATAACTCACCACCCGCCACCTGAATCAACATGGGTGGCAAACCACTTAAGTCGGCTTGGCTAAAATTTGCTCGAGTGTCCAGTGAGTCAGCACCCGCCATGTGGGCTGCGTAACTGTTCGCTAAAAACGCGGGCACAAACATGTCGTTGGCAATATTGCTTTGCATAGTACCGGTAGTCGCCAGTGGGTCTACCCACGGCGAGATTAAAGCGAGCCCCGCGATACGGGCGCGT
>CAYGNS010000481.1:912-2612 GCA_964351295.1 uncultured Gammaproteobacteria bacterium | reverse complement strand
GTGATAAAGGCATGGCCGAAACTCGCGTCGGTCAGGACCGAATTGACGAAGGCGGTTATCACTGGCGAGATCTATATGAAAGTGGTGCTCATGTTGGTGGCGGGTCCGACTTCCCGGTGGAACCTGTAAATCCATTTTATGGTCTTCATGCAGTGGTGACGAGCCAGGATCGTGATGGAAACCCAAAAGATGGCTGGATGCCCGATCAAACGCTCAATCGCACTCAGGCACTTGACCTATTTACCGCCAAAGCGGCTTACCTCGGTCATCAAGAAACCGAAATAGGGCAGCTATCACCTGGTTTCTGGGCAGATTTCATTATTCTAGAACAAGATTACTTCGAGGTTCCTGCCGAAGACATCTGGAAGATTAAAGTGCATAAGACCTTCGTTGCGGGGAAGGAAGTTTATAGTGCGGAGTAGGGATGGGTTTGAGTAAACAAAATGGGCAAAACCCGGCTTTTTGTTGTGAGTGTGTTAACTCCTAAACCTTTAACTTTAGGCGAAGAGTCGTCGAGCTTTCGGGAGAGGTAACGCCACGATCGGACGCTTAGGTGAATTTGCGCCTAAGCTATGGCTGTTGCATACTCATTTCTGCCGTTCGACACAGACTAGCTTTGCATACATCGCAAGCAACCTAGTGCAGGTGGTAACGTGTGTTTCCCAGCCAATTATTAACGCTAATTTCGATCAGCAGTAACTCGGATACTATAACTCAATGAAAAAGTTCCTTTACGCGTCGTGTTTTTTAATTTCATTGTTGATTATTGTTTGGCTTATACAGGCCAAAGTAGTCGATCGTTTAAGACAGGCAGATACCGTTTTTATCAATGCTGATGTTTATACGCTTGATTCAAGCCAAGAGTGGGTCGAAGCGGTCGCAGTAAAAGGGGATGAAATTGTATTTGTTGGTCAAACTAAAGATGCTTTAAATTTAGCGGGATACGGGACCAAGATTTATGATTTAGACGGCGGTATGGTCCTTCCTGGTTTCGTTGAATCTCATATTCATCCCTTGATTGCCGGGATAATTGGTCAAGGCTTATGGCTAGCTGATTCTGAGTCAGTGGATGAATATCAATTAAAGTTAACGGAGTACGCCAATGCAAACCCAGATCTTGAGGTGATAACTGGGTTTGGATGGAAACCGTTTTACTTTCCCGATGGTCCAAACAAAGATTTCCTCGATGATCTAGTTAGCGACCGCCCTGTCGTTCTTATGGAGATTTCTGGCCATTCCGCATGGGTAAATTCGAAAGCATTGGAGATCGCTAAGATAGATCGTCAGACAGTGGATCCACAACAAGGCTTTAGTTACTTTGCGCGGGATGCAGAAGGTGTCCCGACTGGGTGGGTTGTGGAGCTCGCGGCTATAGGCGTCTTGATGGAAGAATTCGATCATATTGGAATTGTGTCCGTGGTGACAGGAGCAAAACAATTCCTGAATGATTTTTCGAAAGAGGGTATCACTACTGTGTTCGACGCCGGTTTTCCATTTCTAGGCGGTGCCGACATGCAGCGCAACGGGTATCGGATTTACAGTTGGTTGGAGTGGTTTGGAAACCTCCCGGTTCGTGTAGTAGGCAGTTTCTATGCAAAAGATCCTACAATGAATAATGTAGAGCAATTCAAGACTCTCGCTGAAATGGTCGCGGGCTCTGACCTAGTAGCCCACAAGTTCTTGAAAATAAATGTAGACGG
>CAYGNS010000481.1:0-902 GCA_964351295.1 uncultured Gammaproteobacteria bacterium | reverse complement strand
TTCAACATACAGGGACCCCGTGATCCCGCTAGCCATTCTATTCGCCTCTACCAACCTTATATTGATACGCAAGGGTTAGGCGGTACAATTTTCGATGTCGAAGAGCTTAAAGATGTAGTTAAACGAGCTTTTGCTGAGAGCATATTTTTACATTTTCACGCGATGGGCGATCGATCCGTTGGTATGGTTTTAACTGCGTTGGAAGAGGCAAAAGATAGATATCCGAACAGCAAATCTAGAGCCTCTTTTGCACATGGGTTTTTAATTGCTCCGAGTGATATTTATCGGCTTGCCGAGTTGGATGTCACAATGTCATTCGCTGGGAACTGGCTAGGTCCAGACAAAGCTGATTTAGACGCAATCGATCGGCTATTGGGAAGCGACCGGTTTGACTCTTGGTATCCGCTAAATTCTTTGGTTGAGGCGGGTGTTAGAGTCACGTTTGGGTCTGATTTTCCTGTATCTGGAGACATTACGACTTATAGTATGTTGGAGCAGATTCAATACAGTATGACTCGACAATTACTAGACGGAGGGGATGTGTTCCCACCTAAAGAAGAGCAGATTGACTTAAAGGCTGCGCTTCAAGCGGCCACTTTAAATGGTGCCTACATGCTTGGAATGGAGACCTCCATTGGATCTATTGAGGTAGGGAAGAAAGCCGACTTAATCGTTTTGGAGAAGAATCTATTTGAAATCGATTCATCAAAAATTTCGAATGTGGACATCTTTCTTACCATGGTTGATGGGCGAGTCACACACATTGATTCAGATATGAAGCACCTTAAGTCTGAGCGTTAAGTGTTGGTTGTACCCTGGCAGATGTGTAGTCCATTCCACAGTCGGTTAAGGGCAACTTTGACCCATTCGCATTGACATAATCGACTGGGTCTTAAATACTC
>CAYGNS010000480.1:0-2627 GCA_964351295.1 uncultured Gammaproteobacteria bacterium | reverse complement strand
GCTTAACGCAGCGCTGTTAGGGGCGGGATTGATGATTATCAGCGGCTGTTGTTCGGTTAGTCAGGCAGAGAAAAGTTTGGACCTAACGGTCCTTATCACCATCGCAGCGTCCTTTGCGGTGGGAGCCGCCTTGTTAAAAACGGGTGTTGCGCAATACCTAGCCGGCAACATAATCGACCTAAGCGGCGGAGCGCCGTGGCTCATGTTAATCTTGGTGTACATCTTGGTTTCACTGCTAACTGAAACCATAACTAACAATGCGGCCGCGGTGTTGATGTTGCCAATTGTGTTGGAGATGTCCGACAAAGCCAACTTAAATAATGAACCCTTTGTGTTTGCCATAATGATGGCGGCCTCGGCAAGCTTTGCCACCCCGCTAGGCTATCAAACCAATTTGATGGTCTATGGCCCTGGAGGCTATCGGTTTACTGACTTCTTACGTGTGGGCATACCCATGAATATATTTATCGGCGTGATCACGTTGGCTGTATTAATGTGTGGTTGGCCGTTAACCCGTGTATAACAAACCCCCAGTATCAACGCGTTGATATTGGGTGCTGAAGAGATAAGGATTTTCTGTCAACTCACAATTGCGCCATTTGCAGTATTCGCTCAAAGTTGTTGGAGGGTGAGCGCGGACGCGTCCAAGGTACTTTGTGCGCATGGGCTTGAAAACTCGCATTCGATTCAAAAAAATGCACGCCCCAACTCTGCTCAAACTTGCGCTCCAATGCCTCGTATGGCTCTAAATGGGTAGGCTCAAACCACCATGCCATATCTGTAGCAGTCCAGCCTGGTAGGTAAAAGCTCTGTGCCGGCAACACATTAAGGCTCGCTGGTAGCGCTTCCGCAATTTGACGTGTTAGGGTTACTGAGTGAGCAAGATACTGATCTGGGTTATAGGCATCGGCCATCATGGTTTGCCAGCATTTTAAGAATACGGAATTGGCGCGCGCGCCGATGACCGCAACGCCTAGCGCCTCGTTATGCTTTTGCGGAGTGTGTTCTAGGCCAAAGACGCAAAAGTGTTTTCGTAAGTCTTCAACCGATTTAAGCAAAAGCATATCCCAATCGAAATAAAAGCCGCCGTGTTCCAATAATTTTTCTACTCGCCATACATCTGCTTGATGGGCGGCCAGCTGTAGTGGTTTGTTGGCGAGTCGTTGGGGAGTAGGGTGCACATTAAGCTGTAAGCGCGGCAACAGGCTAGACCACCGTTCGCCCTGAGGTACGAGCGGTGTGTGTAAGACTACGTCGTAGTCTGGGTGTTTGTCTAAGATGCTTTTGATTGACCAAAAGTTAATCGGCTCGAGTCGGTGTGGGTCTCCATCCGTTTTCATTAGATGAATGATTTTTGGAATAGCTCGAGCTTTTGGGGATGCTTGCAGTAGGTCAAGAATTTGCACCGTGATCAACAAGTATCGCCGCGTAGACCATGCAAGCGCAGCGTCCGCCAATTGTTGCTGGTATTTGGGTAGCAAGGTTGTTGCAAATTGTTGGCTGGTTAGATTGCTGTACTCAACACACCAACATTGGCTTAAAGTCTCAAGTGTCCTGATTAAGTCTGCGTAAGCGGAACGCATAAACGCTGCGCCGCACGTCTTTTGCCGTTCTACAAGATCTTTACTCGCTGATTCGCATGCGCGTTTAAACGACGCGGAATCGTTGCTCAACGCAACCGCTTTATCAATGCACTCGTGTAGGAATTGATAATCTTGTGTATGGTTGGCCAGAAATAGAGTGTGCATAAGGTACTTTACTAGAACTGGTAATTTGCGAATCGCGGACAACCGCTGGAGAAGGATTTGCGTCCTGCTTCAATGAATAAGGAGCATACACTGGAACTGGCGAGCCGCAATCTGGGTTTGGACGCACTTGCACCTGCCAGCGAGTGGCGATTGTGCTTTAATCTCGGTTTGCAAACCCCAATTTGATCGAGTGCGCCATGCATGTTCCGAGTCATTTTCAATATGATGACCCTACTGCCCTAAAACAAATGATCCGCAAACACAGCTTAGGTTTGCTGGTGTTAGCTGATGCGAACGGGATCGAGGCGAACCATGTGCCGTTTGAGCTCAGTGATGACGCTACCACCGGCTTAGGGCTCCTGCGCTGTCATTTAGCACGCGGCAATCCGGCTTGGCAGCGAATCGCGCAGAGCGAGCAAGTGTTGGTGGTTTTTCAAGGCCCCAATGCCTATATCTCACCCGCATGGTATCCCTCTAAAGCGGATAATGGTCGGGTGGTGCCTACGTGGAATTATCTGGCCGTGCATGTTCAGGGTAGGGCGCAGATCGTAAAAGAAGTCGATTGGCTCAAACAGCATTTGCACAGGCTAACCGAGGCGCACGAGTCGCATCGAGCAGAACCGTGGTCGGTGAATGACGCGCCGCCAGATTATCTGGAGCGTTTGCGGGCAGGCATTGTTGGCATAGAAATCGAAATTGAAGCCATAATCGGTAAGCTCAAAGCAAGCCAAAACCAGCCTGAGAGCAATCGCTTGGGTGCGAAAGCCGGATTACAACGCGAGTCATGTCCGTACGCGGCGGCGATGGCCGAGTTGATGGAGTAAACTCAAAAACCATCATCCGACCATAAACCGTCATTCCCAGGCCAAACCGTCATTC
>CAYGNS010000479.1:0-2636 GCA_964351295.1 uncultured Gammaproteobacteria bacterium | reverse complement strand
CCACAGTACCTCGCCCGTTACGGCATCCAGCGCGGTAACGATGTTCCACGTAGCCGTAACAAACATAATGCCGTCATGCACTATGGGAGTTACTTCAATGCCTCGGTCAGCGCCCAGCTCATGCGACCAAGCCAAGCCCAGTTCGCCAACATTCTCTGGAGTGATTTGCGTTAACGGCGAGTGGCGTTGTTCGCCATAGGTGCGCCCGTGCGATCGCCAGCCATCGTCTGTGGCGGTCAGAATAGTGTCTTCGCTTACCGGAGGAACGCTTCTTTTTGCGTCGCCTTCGCTCACTTGCTCGGTTGTGTCACTACCGCAGGCGGCAAGCAAAAAGAGAGCTAAGAATGTGCAGAGATGTTTCATAATATTCCTTTGGTTGAGTGCGGCTAAGCCGAGTGCCGAGTGCGCAGGCGAGCGTGCCATTTGCGCCTTCGCAGTAAGTTTAGCAGTTCGGATAAATGCTAGCACTTGGCTGAATACAAAAGCAAAAAATGTGTGGCGACGATACTAAACATTACATTCTTAAGCGATGCATTGCTGCGCAGTGCCCTGCTCACAGCTGTTTAGTTTAAAGCCGCTCGCTAAGCTGGTTGAATTGCCACAGCCCTGCGCCCCATAGTGTAAAATATGCCAATACAGATTGAGTCAAAGGTGACGATCATGAGCGAACTCGCAAAATCGCCAGCATCCGTGCAGGCAGACTTAGACCGTGCAAGTGGCACGCAGAGCAAACAAAAAGGCGCACCATTACGCTTCGTAACGGCGGCCAGCCTATTTGATGGTCATGATGCTTCGATCAACATTATGCGGCGTATTCTGCAGTCGCTGGGAGTAGAGGTGATTCATCTGGCGCACAACCGTTCAGTGGCTGAGGTTGTGCAGGCGGCCGTGCAAGAGGACGTACAGGGTATCGCGCTGAGCTCGTATCAAGGTGGGCATGTTGAATATTTTAAATACATTATTGATATGCTCAAAGAGCATGATGCGGGTCATATCAAGGTGTTTGGCGGCGGCGGCGGCGTGATTGTGCCAGCCGAGATCGACGAGCTGCACGCCTACGGAGTTGAGCGCATTTACTCACCACAAGATGGCATGAAGCTGGGTTTGGTGGGCATGATTGAGGACATGATCGCGCGTTGCGCTGCAGTGCCGTCTATCCCATGGTCGAGCGAGGAGGAGCGTAATGAGCGCAACAGTTACGCGCAACTTGCACGTCTAATAACCGCCATCGAATGTGGCACGCTTGCCAAAGAACGGTTGGCGGAAATTAAACTCGCGTCGAGAGATGCCATCCCCGTTCTGGGGATCACTGGCACGGGGGGGGCGGGCAAGAGCTCATTAACCGATGAGATCATTCGGCGTTTTCGCGTAGATAGTCAAGATCAAGCCAACATTGCGGTGCTGGCGATTGATCCCACGCGGCGCAAAACCGGCGGCGCTTTGCTCGGTGATCGTATTCGCATGAACGCTATCTACGCCGATAATGTTTTTATGCGTTCTATCGCCACACGTGGAGCCAGTGGCGAAGTGCCTGAGCAATTGCCTGAGATTATTGCGGCAACCAAACAGTATGGCTTTGACTTGATTGTGGTTGAAACACCCGGTATCGGGCAGGGCGATGCTGGCATTGTGCCGTATGTGGACGTGTCGATGTATGTCATGACCCCCGAGTTTGGTGCGCAAAGCCAACTTGAAAAAATAGATATGCTGGATTTTGCGGATGTGGTTGTGATCAATAAGTTTGACCGCAAAGGTTCAGATGATGCGCTACGTGATGTGTCAAAGCAGGTGCAACGCAATCGCGAAGCTTGGTCGAGCGATCCTAGTGATATGCCCGTGTACGGTTCCATCGCTTCGCGTTTTGGCGACGATGGCGTAACGGCGGCTTATCACGGCTTACTGGCGATCTTACGCGAGCGTGGCCTGAAGGATTGGCAATCGACGTTACCGCTTGTGGAATCGAAACGGCCTTCGCATGAAACCGCTATTGTGCCGCCTAAACGCCAACGCTATTTGGCTGAGATAGCTGATACGGTGCGCCGCTATCACCACACAACTACCGAGCAGGCTGAGGTTGCTGGCGATCTTTACTCGTTGCAAGAAACCCTGCGGATGCTCGGCACTAATGTTGAAGTACAAACAACGCTTGCGCACAAACAAGAAAAGCTCAGCGCTGACAATCAAGCGCTGTTAGAGAGCTGGCCCGATATTCGAGCGCGCTATGAGTTTAATCATGTTTCGCAAGAGCAAACTAACGGCGACCCTGCCGTGCCGAGCTTGGCCCGCCGCAGTCTTTCGGGCACGCTCGTGCCGCGCGTGGCCGTCCCCCGTATTAAGCACGCGGGTGAGCTACTACGATTTTTGCGTAAAGAGCATCTGCCAGGGTTTTTTCCGTACACGGCTGGCGTGTTTCCGTTTAAGCGCGAGGGCGAAGATCCCGCGCGCATGTTTGCGGGCGAAGGTGATCCTGCGCGCACTAATCGCCGTTTTAAAAAGTTGTCGGAACATTCGCCGGCAAAGCGATTATCGACGGCCTTCGACTCGGTGACTTTATACGGTTTTGACCCTGCCACACGCCCAGCCATCTACGGCAAGATTGGCAACTCAGGCGTGTCGGTGGCGACGCTTGACGATAT
>CAYGNS010000478.1:0-2646 GCA_964351295.1 uncultured Gammaproteobacteria bacterium | reverse complement strand
CGGGCGCGCCTAGCGATCTCCGCATGCGGTAACAGCACTTGTGGGCTTTGGACCTTAAGGGGCGTAAACGCATCATCGTAGGCGCGAATTAACGCAGCTTGGCCAACGGCAGCGGCCGCTTGCAATAGATTAATTTTGGTCGGGCGTTGACTAATACCGAGCGCGGCTAAGCCTGCAACAATCGACCCCGAACTAACCAAGACCACTTCTACATCGCGTTCGCGCAAGGCGGCAATCTGCGCAGCGAGCGAACCAATAAATTGCTCGTCCAGACCCTTACCGTCTGCGGTAAGCAAGGCCGAGCCCACTTTCACTACCACGCGGCTCGCAGTGGTTAGCTCGTTGCGGTCGATCATGAGGTTAAATCAGATGTACTCGGAATAGATTGTAATACTTCGGGTTCGTTAGCACGCTCAACTTCTTCTATGTGCCGCATAATGGCATTAACAAGGGGCTGCGTACCGATTCGGCCTATGGCCGAGATCTCAAACACGGGGCCAGTCCATGCAAGTTTTTTAAGTAGTGCCGCAACAATCTCTTCGCGATCCTCATCAAGCACGGTGTCGATCTTATTAATGACCAACCAACGCTCAAGCTCATTCAGATGCGTTTCGTGTTCTTCGCTATATTGCTCAAGCTCGGCCACAATAGAAGTGATATCCGAATACAAATCGGCTTCTTCGTTACCGTAGGGCGCAATATCCACCACATGGAGCAATAATTTGGTTCGGGCTAAGTGCCGTAAAAACTGAATACCCAGACCTGCGCCTTGAGAAGCCCCTTCAATCAGACCTGGAATATCAGCCACCACAAAACTACTGCCCATGCCCAAACTGACCACCCCCAACTCGGGATGCAATGTGGTAAATGGATAGTCAGCCACTTTCGGAGTCGCTTGAGAGATGGCGCGCAGTAACGTCGACTTACCCGCATTGGGTAAGCCAAGCAAACCCACGTCGGCTAATACTTTTAACTCAAGGCGCAGGGTACGCGCGTCCCCTGGCTTGCCTTTAGTGATTTTGCGAGGCGCTTGATTGGTGCTCGACTTAAAGGTGTGATTACCTAAACCGCCTTCACCACCGCGCGCAACAATTTGCATCTGATCGGGTTCGGTAAAATCCACGATAAGCTCATCGGTTTGCGCATCAAATACGAGCGTACCCACGGGCACTTTCACAATAAGGTCGTCGCCGCCCACACCACTTTTTAATTTGCCACCACCGGTTTTGCCGCCCGGCGCGGAGTAGCTGCGCACAAAGCGAAAATCAGCCAGCGTATTCAGCGCGTCGGTTGAGTGTAAATACACGCTACCACCGGCCCCGCCATTGCCGCCGTCGGGCGCACCTTTAGGGATGTATTTTTCACGGCGAAAGCTCATCGCGCCATGCCCACCGTTACCGGCTCTCACCGTTATTTCTGCTTCGTCTACAAATTTCATAACGCGAGTATAAAGCTTCGCCTATTGAAAGGCGCTAGTGACTGCATTAAATCTACTTACAATTTTTAGGTTTAGGCAATCCTGCGTACTTGCTGGCCGTTTTGGTGGGGCCTTCGGGGAATAGTTGGTGTAAATAGCGACTGCTGGCGTTGGTATCACCGAACGCCTTTTTGAACACGCGCATAATCATGCGCATGGGTGGGGGTATGTTGTAGTCTTCGTAGTACTCGCGAAAATAGTGAATAATTTCCCAATGTTCGTCGGTTAACGTAATACCATCCAGAGCCGCTATAGACTGCGCAACGCGAGGCGTCCACGCCAAGCGCTCTTTTAAAAAGCCTTGATGGTCTGTGGTTAACTCAATACCGTCAACCGTGATCGAAAAATGTTCACTCATATACTGTGCTGCTAAAAAACGTCTGGGGCTAGAGCGGACTACCAAGCAATATACTTAGTATGGGCTTGAATAAGTTGTGGTAGTTGCTCAGTTTTGAGCAATGCCACTGACGGCATCTGCGCTTGAATACCACGGCGCAGAAGGTCCTCGTGCACCGCATAAACACTAATGTCTTGCGCCGTGCATTTGGCCAGAAAGCTCGCGAGCAAGACTTTAGATTGCAGGCCCGTAACGGCCTCCTCGCGCAGCACGATCGAATCACCTTTTGTGGCATAGCCTAAGGCTTCGTACAGCCAAATAGCATTGTGGGCAGACTCTTTAATGGCAATTAATTTATGCATAGCAGTCTCCATTTATCACACCAGCACTTGATCACACCACCACCACCTGATCGAAGCGATCAAGACAAGCGGCAATATCTTCTTGCTGTAGCGGGCTTGTTTGCACAAAAAGATCTTCAACCGTTAATCCGCGCGCTTTTAAACTGCGTTCGCAGACATAAACGTGCTCGCATCCAAAATCGTACAGAGCGCCGAATGGCTTACTCGCCAACTTAGCTTGCGGGGCACTCTCATCCACCGACAATGAGCGCTGCTCGCGCTTAAGAATGAACACGCCTTCGTGAATAAACAACGCGCTCACATCCAACTCCATCGCACAACTGGCCATCAACAAGTCTAAGCCATCGTTCGCCCGCCGCCCCTGCCATGCGCTGTGTCGAAAAACGTATAAAATGGAATTCAAACCCATGTCCTGTTGTTAAGAGTCAGCCACTCATCGACGAGCGATGAGTTTTGCCAAGAGATAATAG
>CAYGNS010000477.1:311-2646 GCA_964351295.1 uncultured Gammaproteobacteria bacterium | reverse complement strand
GTGGTCTTGTTCAGATGTGTATATGATTCAGTACCAGCAGTATGCCGAAGGGGGCTGGGGCTCTTTACAATTTGACCCCGAACACGGTGGTCAAGGTTTGCCCTTTGCGTTGGCCATTCCTGTTCAAGAAATGTGGCATGCCGCTAATATGGCTTGGGGCTTATGCCCGCTCTTAACGCAGGGCGCGATCGAAGCACTTGAAGCGAGCGCCAGCGACACGCTCAAAGCAAAATATTTACCCAATATGATTGCCGGCACTTGGACAGGCACCATGAACTTAACCGAGCCGCAGTCGGGTTCGGACATGGCTACGCTCAAATCAAAAGCTGAGCGCGAAGGGGATCACTATCGCATCAAAGGCCAAAAGATTTTTATCACATGGGGCGAGCACGACATGGTAGAGAACATCATTCACTTGGTGTTGGCACGCCTCCCCGATGCGCCTGCAGGTGTTAAAGGTATATCCCTGTTCTTAGTCCCTAAGTTTCTGGTCAACGACGATGGTAGTTTAGGTGCACGCAACGATGTGCGCGTTGTGTCCACCGAGCATAAATTGGGTGCGCACGCGAGCCCAACGTGCGTGATGAGTTTTGGGGATCAGGACGGTGCTATTGGTTATTTGGTCGGCACCGAGCATCAAGGCTTGGCGTGCATGTTTAAAATGATGAACAACGCGCGGCTTACCGTAGGCTTGCAAGGTGTGTCGATCTCAGAGCGGGCGTACCAGTTGGCACGCGACTATGCCAATGATCGAGTGCAAGGTATTGCGCCCGGCAAAAGTGAGTTTGGCCCCATTATTCACCACCCCGACGTACGCCGTATGTTGTTAACCATGCGCAGCATGACCGAAGCGGCACGGGCGCTCGCCTATGTGGCGTGTGCGAGTGTCGACTTCCGAAATAAAGCCACCGACCCCAAACTGCAAGCCAAGCATGTTGCGCGCTCGGCGCTGTTAACCCCTATTGTAAAAGGTTGGACTACGGAGATCGCACAAGAAATCACTTCATTGGGCGTACAGATACATGGCGGTATGGGCTTTATCGAAGAAACAGGCGCCGCACAACATTATCGTGACGCTCGTATTTTGCCGATCTACGAGGGTACCAATGGCATTCAAGCGGCCGATTTGGTCGGGCGCAAAACCCAATTCGATGGCGGTCGCGCCACCGACGAACTGCTCGCGGATATGCGCAGCGTGGTTGAGCGAGCTGGCAAGGGCAGTCAACAACTGCAAGCGAATGCGCGTCGAGTCGCCAAGGCGGTTGATGCTTTAGAGCAGGCCAAAGACGAACTGTTGGTTAAATCGCAGGATGATGCCGCCTATGCGGGTAGTGTGAGTTATAACTATTTGATGCTCATGGGTTATGTGTGTGGCGCGTGGCAAATGTTGCACGGCGCAACCGTGGCCGAGCAACGTCAAGCGGAGTCTAAGCGCCCGTTCTACACACAAAAAATGGCGACAGCGGACTTTTATATTAATAACGTACTACCGCGCTATTTAGCCTTTGCGGAAATGCAAAAGGCGGGTAGTGCAAGCACGATGGCCTTAGCGGCCAGCGAGTTCTAAACCACGGCATGTTCATCGATGGCGGCTGGATTGAGGCCGACAAGACTTTTGCCGTAAGCAATCCGGCCACGGGTGAAATCCTCGGACAAGTAGCCGATGGCACCCGTGCGCATGCTAAGCAAGCCATCGATGCGGCCGCTAAAGCGTTTCCGGCATGGTCTACCGCGACGGCCTATCAGCGCGCAAATGTGTTACTTAAGACGCATCAGCTGATGCTCGATGCCAAGCAATCGCTTGCCGAGTTAATGACGCGTGAACAGGGCAAGCCGTTAAAAGCCGCGCTTAACGAAGTGCAATATGCCGCCGATTTTTTGCTGTGGTTTGCCGAAGAGGGCAAGCGGGTGTATGGCGAGACGATTCCTTCGGCGCGCGCAGATCAGCGTTTTCTAGTGCGCTATCAGCCACTTGGCGTGGTCGCCGCTATCACGCCATGGAATTATCCTATCTCGATGCTCACGCGCAAACTCGCGCCAGCGCTAGCGGCTGGGTGTACGGTGGTCTTAAAGCCGGCCGAGGCAACACCGCTTTGCGCGCAAGCGGTATTCAAGTTGTTAGAAACAGCGGGCCTGCCAGCAGGGGTCGCCAACTTAATTACGGTGAGTGATCCGCGCGACGTGGGCCATGAATTCTGTACGAACAAGCTCGTTAAAAAAATCACCTTTACGGGCTCCACGGCCGTGGGGCGTACCATCGCGCAGCAGGCGGCGGCGCAGGTCAAAACGCTGTAGATCTAGCTCGTAGCACACTCACAAATAAATAAGTTCGCCG
>CAYGNS010000477.1:0-301 GCA_964351295.1 uncultured Gammaproteobacteria bacterium | reverse complement strand
GTGGTCACGCACCGTTTATTGTGTTCGCCGACGCAGACCCCGTGCATGCCGCAAAAGGAGCCGCTTTAGTCAAGTTCCTCAATACCGGTCAGGCGTGTATCAGCCCCAATCGTGTTTTTGTGCACCGTGACATCCTCGACGAGTTCGTAGATACACTGACCACCCGTGTAAAAGGTCTACAACCGGGTGATGGCATGAATCCCTCGACTAGCATCGGCCCCTTAGTCAACGAGGCCGCGGTGGCAAAAGTGGCGCGGCAAGTGCAGGATGCGGTCGCCAAGGGCGCACGCTTGCATTGTGG
>CAYGNS010000476.1:0-2646 GCA_964351295.1 uncultured Gammaproteobacteria bacterium | reverse complement strand
CCATGGGAATGACTTCGACCGGCAGCGCAAAGGCGCCGAGCATGGACACCAGTTTGGACTCATCGGCAATGCACACAAACAGCTTACTGGCCGCAGCTACAATTTTCTCGCGCGTCAGTGCCGCGCCTCCGCCTTTGATCAGGTGTAGGTGTTTCGTGGCTTCGTCGGCACCATCCACATAAATGGGTAGCTCGTTTACTTGATCAAGATTAATCACGCGAATGCCGTGCGCTTTGAGTCGCGCCGCGGATTCTTCCGAACTGGCCACGGCGCCATCAATTTTGTTTTTAATCTTGGCAAGCTCGTCTATAAAACAATTGGCCGTCGAACCCGTGCCAACCCCAATAATCCAATCCCATTCAATATAGTCAATGGCGGCTTCGGCCACTCGTTGTTTAGCTGTTGTTGTCATATTATTTGCGTTGGTAGCTTATGTAGTCGAAATGTGGAATGGAGTCGCGAATTTCAATGCGTTGCGTTTCGGTAAAATCGTCTTCACTAAAATTGGGGAAATAAGTGTCTGCGATCGGTGCATCGTATACGTAGGTGATCTCTAGGCGCGTGGCGAATGGCAAAAACAATTTATAGATTTCACCACCGCCGATAATGGAGATTTTGCTGGGTTGCTCGCTCTTGGCCACTGCTAGCGCTGCATCAATGGTGTGCGCCACAGTGACACCAGGCCGAGACCAATCAGTGTTAGCCGTTAAGACGATATTGGTTCGCCCCGGTAGGGCTTTGCCGATACTGTCGTAGGTCTTACGCCCCATAATGATGGGGGCGCCGATGGTTAACTGTTTAAAGCGTGGTAGGTCGCCTGGCAAATACCACAACAACTGCTGGTCGTTGCCCATCTCACCATTTTGGCCTATGGCCGCTACCATTATAATGTCCACAGTTTGTCCTCTTACACTGCAACGGGCGCGCTAATAGCGGGGGCTGGCGCATAATTGCTTAACTCAAAGTCCTCGTAGGTGAACGCGAACAGATCTCGTACCCGCGGGTTGATATGCATTGTTGGCAGCGCGGTGGCTTGTCGTGCTAATTGCGTTAGCACTTGCTGTTCGTGGTTATTGTAAATGTGTACATCGCCAAACGTGTGTACGAAATCACCTGGGGTGAGGTCGCATACTTGCGCAATCATTAACGTGAGTAATGCGTAACTGGCAATATTAAACGGCACGCCAAGAAACAAGTCGGCGCTGCGTTGGTACAATTGGCAGCTTAATCTGCCGTCGTGGGACACATAAAATTGAAAGAGTGTATGGCAAGGGGGTAGTCCCGCTTTGGCCATTTCTTCAATTTCTGGTGGGTTCCAAGCCGAGACGATTAAACGTCTTGATGAAGGGTTGCGCTTAATCTCATCCACCACCCACGCCAGTTGATCTACGCCCGAGAAGTCGCGCCACTGCTTACCATAGACAGGGCCGAGTTCGCCCCATTGCTGCGCAAATGCGGCGTCGTCACGAATGCGTTGAACAAAGTTTTCTAGCTCTGTTTGCCACTCGTCAGAATGCTTCTCGATGCCTAACCGCTGATCTTGCACATAGCGTTGAAACGGCCATTCGTTCCAAATGCCAACACCGTTTTCAACTAAATACCGAATGTTGGTATCGCCGCGCACAAACCACAATAGTTCGTGAATTATGCCGCGTAGAAAAACGCGCTTCGTGGTAAGAAGAGGAAACCCATCGGCTAAATTAACGCGTAATTGCCGACCAAACACGCTACGCGTACCGGTGCCGGTGCGGTCCTCTTTGCCCACACCGTTGGTATACACATCGTTCAATAGGTCGAGATAGGCTTGCATTTGCGCTAATGAAGTTTGCCGTTATTTAGGTCTTGCTGAATAAACGATAAATTGGACTACAGCGGATTGCTTATAGCCGCATCGTCAGCCGCTTCGCGTGTGATCGCTCGGTAACCGATATCGTTGCGATAAAACATGCCATCCCAAGCAATTTCTTGTATTGCCTCGTAAGCCGCTTTTTGCGCCGCCGTAACCGTAGCCCCAAGTGCCGTCACGCATAAAACGCGCCCTCCATTGGTGACAAGCACTTCGCCTTGTTGTTGCGTGCCAGCCTGAAACACTTTTACAGTACTGCTGTTCGCGGCGTCTATGCCCGTGATTACGGCGCCTTTTGCGTATGCCTCTGGATAACCGCCCGCAGCAAGCACAACGCCTAAGGCGGCACGGTCATCCCACTCTACCACGGTTTGGTCTAACTGTTCGCCTAAGGCGGCGAGGCACAGTTGGGCGAGGTCGCTTTTAAGACGCAACATGATTGGCTGCGTTTCAGGATCGCCAAAACGACAGTTATATTCGAGCACTTTGGGCGTGCCGTCCGCGGCAACCATAATGCCTGCGTACAAAAAACCGGTGTAGGGATGGCCTTCTGCGGCCATGCCCTGCACGGTAGGGTAGATCACTTCCTGCATAATTCTTTCATGTAATCGTGCATCCACCACGGGAGCCGGCGAGTAAGCGCCCATGCCCCCTGTGTTGGGGCCTTGATCACCCGCATCACGGGCTTTATGGTCTTGTGAGGTTGCGAGCGGTAAAACATGTTGACCATCCACCATGCAGATACAACTGGGTTCTTCGCGCTCCAAAAATTCCTCTACCCCCACCCGTGAGCCTCGGTG
>CAYGNS010000475.1:1944-2650 GCA_964351295.1 uncultured Gammaproteobacteria bacterium | reverse complement strand
ATCGAAGACGGTGCAGGCGATGTTGATGTCGCGTTGGTGGAAATAGGCGGAACCGTGGGCGACATCGAATCATTACCGTTTATGGAAGCGATTCGTCAGATGCGTATTGAAAAGGGCTTCGAGAACACCCTGTTTATGCATTTAACCTTAGTACCCTATATCCAAGTAGCGGGTGAAATTAAAACCAAACCCACCCAGCATTCGGTAAAAGAGCTGCGCAGTATTGGTATTCAGCCCGATATTTTACTGTGCCGTGTGCATGAGAAGTTGCCTGAGGACGCTCGCTCAAAAATTGCACTATTTACTAATGTTGCAAAAGATGCGGTTATCTCTGGGGTCGATGTCGACAATATTTATGAAGTGCCGCTTTTGTATCGTGAGCAAAATGTCGACGAGCTTGTGGTTAAACATTTGCGTTTGGATTGCCCTAAAGCGGATTTAAGTGAATGGGAGCGTGTGGTACAGCGAAAAGCGAATCCCACAGGCGCAGTCACCATTGCCTTAGTGGGCAAATATATCGACCTTACCGAGTCCTATAAATCACTCTCCGAAGCGCTTATACACGCAGGCATCTCCACGCTAACTAAAGTCAATATTAATTATATTGACGCAGAGCGCATTGAAGCGGAAGGCGAATCCTGCTTAACCGGTAACGATGCGATTCTTGTTGCGGGCGGCTTTGGCGATCGCGGCACTGAAGGAAAAA
>CAYGNS010000475.1:0-1934 GCA_964351295.1 uncultured Gammaproteobacteria bacterium | reverse complement strand
CGCGAAAGTAAGACTCCCTATTTCGGGATTTGCTTAGGCATGCAAGTAGCGGTGATTGATTTTGCCCGTAACGTGGCGGGTTTAGCCAATGCTAACAGTACCGAATTCAACCCAACTACGCCGCATCCTGTGATCGCCTTGATAACTGAATGGACGGATAAAGATGGCAGTGTGCAGCAGCGCGACGAAAATTCTGATCTGGGTGGTACCATGCGCTTAGGTGGACAAACCTGTTACCTGACCCCTGGTTCTAAAGCGCGCGAGGTGTACGGTGCTGATCAAATAGTTGAGCGCCATCGACATCGTTATGAATTTAATAATAATTACCGCACACAATTAACCGACGCGGGGTTAGTGGTTGGCGGTAGATCAGACGACGACTTGGTTGAAATGATCGAGTTGGCTGATCACCCGTGGTACATTGGTGTGCAATTTCATCCTGAGTTCACCTCGAGTCCTCGTGATGGTCATCCTTTATTTTCGGCTTTTGTGCAGACCGCACGCGACCGTAAAGTGAGTTAGCAAACGTGTCGCCAGCCACAGACACAAATACAATGGGTAGCGTGATTAAACGTTGCGGTAAGTAGACAAATATTCGATCAAACAAGTCAATGAAAATAGCCAATTTTACGGTTGGGCTCGACCAACCATTTTTTCTTATTGCCGGTCCATGCGTTATTGAATCGCGCTCGTTTGCGCTGGAGACAGCTAAAATGATTCGCGACATCACTGGCGAACTCGGCATCAATACCTTGTATAAGTCCTCCTTCGATAAAGCCAATCGAACCTCGGGTACTTCGTTCCGCGGTCCCGGCATCCAAGAGGGTCTAGAGATTCTTGCCGAAGTTCGCGAGACGGTGGGACTACCCGTCTTAACCGATGTGCACACACCAGAACAAATTGAGTTGGCGGCTAAATATGTTGATATGTTGCAGACGCCTGCGTTCTTATGTCGACAAACTGATTTAATTGAAGCCGCAGGTGCATGCGGTATTCCCGTCAACATCAAGAAGGGTCAATTTTTATCACCGCCTGAGATGATTAATGTCACCAGAAAAGCCGAAGCGGCGGGTGGCAAGGGTAGGGTGACGGTATGCGAGCGTGGCGCCTCGTTTGGATATAACAACTTAGTCGTGGATATGCGTGGTTTAGCGCAAATGCGTGCGACGGGATGCCCCGTTGTGTTCGATGCCACGCATTCTGTGCAATTGCCGGGTGGGCAAGGTGATCGTTCTGGAGGGCAACGTGAGTTTGTCCCTGTTTTGGCACGCGCAGCCGTAGCGGCTGGTGTGTCGGGGTTGTTTATGGAAACGCACCCAGATCCGGCTAGTGCTATGAGCGATGGACCTAATGCTTGGCCCACACAGCAGCTCAAAGCACTTTTGCATACTCTGCAGCAGATCGACACGGCTGTAAAAGCACAGGGTTTAGATACTGATAACCTCTAACTGCGTGAAGCAGTGAGTCATCCATTCGCTCTGTTCATTTCAGCTGGATTAACACTTTGCCTTCTCAACGACGCTCAGTAATAACGCATCACAATTAATAGCAATTTTGCACCCTCAGAATACTAATAATCATGGCTAAAATTACCCGAATTAAAGCACGACAAATACTTGATTCACGTGGCAATCCTACCGTTGAGGCCGAGGTATGGCTCGAGGACGGATCGTTTGGTAGGGCAGTTGCGCCGTCCGGTGCTTCAACGGGTTCATTGGAAGCGCTAGAGTTGCGTGATGGTGATCCCAAGCGTTATCTTGGCAAAGGTGTGAGTCAGGCTGTTGCTAATGTCAATACTAAAATCCAAGCGGTGCTATTAGGCTTTGATCCCGCTGATCAGCGGCAATTAGATGCGGCGATGATCGAACTTGATGGCACGCACAATAAATCGAACTTGGGCGCAAATGCTATTTTAGCGGTGTCCCTCGCGGCGT
>CAYGNS010000474.1:0-2661 GCA_964351295.1 uncultured Gammaproteobacteria bacterium | reverse complement strand
GTTAAACATCGAGCATCTATCTAAACGAAATGCCCAGGTTCGCAAGCCAGTGGCGGCTCTATTGCGCGAAAACGGTATCTCGGAGGAATGGATTGTTCGTGTGCTCGAGGAGGTCCAAGTGCTAGCGGATCAAAAGCACATCTCCGTAAGGTGTTATGTTCAGAGTAATATCGACTATATGCGCAACGCTCAAAAGCAAACGGGAAAAGCAAAAAACGGAGGCTATCTTCGTAAAGCGCTGCAAGAAGATTACGGTGCGCAAATCCGCCGTGTCCAGCACTTGTCAGAAATTACGCCAATGGATCGTGAGTTGGAGAAGGCGGCCAAGAGCAATGATCGCTTGCAGATGGTTGAAGAGCGTATTGTTGAGGAGTATCTGTCTACGTTGACTGAACAAGAAATCAGGACGCTGACTTATGACCTTAGGTCCAGCACAAAAGTGCCAACCAACAATATCCGTTCAATGCTATTTAGAGAGTCACTCCTCAAGCGCATTCCTAATGCGGCTGCGCGCCGCGAACAGCTGCTTGAATTGCCGAACGACTCAACTTCTTAAGAGTGCTCATTTTGTTGCGAAGCATTAACTTCTGGGGTCGGTTGCTGTAGACTTAACTTTAATATTCACTCTTAACCGTTCTCCGATCATGCGGCTTCTCCATCAAGTATTATTGTTTTGTTTTGCTTGCGCGGCTTTTGCAAGCGATGATCCATTCCCAACGACCGCTTATCAACTGCACGCTTCGCAGGAATTCGAATTCGGAATCGCAACGGATTCGAGTGAGAGTTTCGTATATGAATATCGCGATGATGGCCAACTAAAGTTTCTGATAAAACTCCACACTCAAACATTCCCTTTTGCCGGACGCTTCCCCCTTGGAAACATTGAAGATGCTTATAGCCAATTACGACAGGAAATCAAATCTGATCATCATGGGTTTAATATAGACACAGATCGTCTTTCTGATATCGAGTTGTTTTTTGATGTGAACATTCGTCAAGCTGATCAAGATAGTTTCTTGACGAGCTTTTTATTAGTCAGGCTTGATGCGATTAATGTGAGTAAAGTGCCGCAAGCACAGAAAGCCATCGTAATGGCCGAAAAGCAAAAACATGAGTTCTCAAGTGCGCTCATAAAGGGAAATGCAATTATCAGTAAAACGGGAACAAGCGAAGTTCGTTGGTATATAGCGGAGGACTAAACACCTCTTCGCGTTTCTATCTGATATCCGCCGTGCTTAGCACAGCGAAGTAGCTAAGCGGCGTCGAAGGCTAACTCTCTTCAGAATTTGCGATCAGTTCCTTAATTTCTGTAATTCGACCTTTGCAAACAAGATAAGCCTCTTTAGCAATTTTGAATTTAGATTCAATTTCATCTAAGGACATATTCTCCGTACTTTTGAACTCACCGGCAATTTTTTTCAACTGTTCAAAACTTGTCTGGAATTGTGTGTTCTCACTCATTATTGAAGCCCTATTAGTATAAAGATAATGATTATTAGAATTAGCACGGCCGCGCCTGCCAGGATCAATTGCGCCCGATGTTTATTTTGTTGAGCTAACATTTCGTCTCTGTTGCGTCGTTCGCGCTCTTCCTTGTCCTTTAATTCGCGCAGCGTTTGATTCCTTGACGTGTCTACCAAACTTAAGGCCGACTCGATTTCGGCATCGATCAATTCAGTGCGTCGCTTTCCCTCTTGTTGACACTCTTGCCAAGTCTGGTGGGCTAGCGACTCGAGGCGACCAAGACCGCGGTTTGCCCCTTGGTCCAGCGAAGCGTTGATTGACAGCAATACGTTATTTGCCTTGTGAACGTACTCGCTACTTAGGCTTTTCGCATCGTTGTAGAAGGCCTGGACTTGTGACTCACGCTCATTGGTCAACTCGACCACGCGCATGCACAGGCTGGCCCACCCCCCTCGGTATTGACTTTCTTTGTCCTTAAGACGACCCATCGCTTCGCGGTGGATGTCGTACCAAAACGATTCCATATCGTTGGCACGTTGGTAGATGTGCTCACTGATGAAGTTCGCAACCATGCTTGGGGTAGAGAATGAACGGTTTGCGACTTCGTCCAGGATCGTGCGATCGGTTTCATGTCCAATACCCACGTACACTGGGATAGTAGACAGGCATATTTGCCTGGCGAGCCGTTCGTGATTTAAGTAATTGAGATCTGATTTTCCGCCGCCTCCGCGAATAACGAGGATGGCGTCAAAGCGCGGGCGGGTCATATTCATGTTATTGATTTGAGCCGCAATCGCATCGCCCGCTTTATCTGACTGAAAGACACAATGCGTGATGACTTTTCGACACACCCTGTCTGGAATGTGTTCTAGCTTTTTATTGAAGTCTTCCAATCCAGCTGAGACGGATGGGGCAATTATGCCAATATTAAAATAATCAAAGGGCTGTGGTAGAGAGCGGTTTTGTTCGTAAATCGCATCGGCAATGAGGTGTTCCCGAATTTCTTTGACGAGCGCCGCCATGTCGCCCACGGTGTATTTGTGATCAATGCCAACAATGTTGACGTTCATCCCCCAGAGTTCTTGGTATGTCGTTTGAATTTCGATCAGCACCTTCATTCCGGCCGCGAGCTTTTCGCCGGCTCCTTTCTCGAAGTCCGTGAGAATGTTGCGCTTAGAGCTCATAACGGTGGCGCTT
>CAYGNS010000473.1:0-2662 GCA_964351295.1 uncultured Gammaproteobacteria bacterium | reverse complement strand
CTCTGCCTGCAAGGTTTGCAATTGCGTGCCGAGCGCATTTACCCCGGCCGCGTCGATGCGTTCACGTTCAATTTGTTGTACGGCCTCGGCCTCGGACTCGGCCTTTAAGGCAACATTTTCTGCATGTTGCTGCAAGCGCATAGGGATCTGCGTTAAATTCCAATAATTGACGCGCGCCGCTTCGTAGCGAATTAATTTGGCCACCCATGCATCGAGCCAACGGGCGATGAAACCCGCACGATATTCGGTAGTACCATAACCGCGACTCCACAAGTAGATAAACAACTCATCAGACTTATACGGCAAAGCCTTTGTCGCCATATCGGCTTGTGCCACCGCCACTTTTGCTTTCGATTCGGCCGCCACACTGTCTGCCACGGTGGCGCGATTCAACTGCTCTAAATACGCAGCATCCTTGAGCAACTGTGCTTGCACTGTGGCTTCTAGATCTGCGATTTGCTGGGTTAATTCATTTACTTTATTTAGTTGCGCGAGTCGAGCACCCTCTTGGCTTTGAACGGTTGCCGCCATTTGCTCTATCTGTTGATTCAGAAGGTTCAAAGCTAAAACACGCTGCGACAGCACGTCTTTCACTTCGCGGTCAGCTGTGTTCAGGCGCGCATCAAGTTCACCACTATCAATACTGGCTAATCTAACTTTGGCAATTTGATAAACAATATGCATACGGCGTTGCTCCACCGCTGCATGGCGTTGGGTGACCTGCGCGAGTTGCTGATCCGCTTTGATCGCCTCGCTACGCAAAGAATGCAAGACCCCATCAATTTTGTCTAAGGTATCTAAACCGCTCCACATACCGCACTCTCGATTGCCGTTGTTACCATTGCGTGATCGTGCCCCCTGACGTTGGAATCGAGAATTGCGGCTCTAGCTCCCCACGCTGTTTGCGACCCACCACATTATCTTGAATAATACCGTCGTCCTGCTTGTCGTTAGCCACTCGATAAAAAGTATCTTCCGAAACCCGCAAACCCCATTGCGTTACACGCTCTTGAGTATTGCTTTCTTCATTCACAATATCTAACTCAAGCACATTATTAGTGGCATCAATCGCTTCAACCACCAGATAGTAATTCCGCCCGGCAGGGTCAGTCGGCGGAATACGCCAAACCCCTGACGGCACATTGGGCCGAGATACCACACGCAGGGTATAGCTTTGCCCCAACCGTTCCTGCAACCTTTGTAATTCTGTCAACACAGTTTGCGCATCGGCATAATCGGATTGCGCCAAGAGAGTTTCGGCATAACGCTTACGCGCCATCGCCTGTTCTACTAATTCGGGGCCGCTCGCTAGGGCAATAATGGCATTCGTGGTCGCGGCAATTTGCTGCGGTAACTGTGCTCTAGATTGCTGTTCAGGGAGCACATCGTTGATATAGTAATAACCGCTGAACAGGCTACCAAGTACGCCCAAAAAACCAATCGGTTTACTCCAGCGTTTACGACTCACCCAAATGTGTGCCAACTTAGATTGCCAGCTAGACGCAATCGGAGTGTATTTAAAGCGCTCTTCTTCAAGCGCCTTGATGCCCTCGATAAGCACATGTTCCGAAACTTCGATGCCTTGTGCTTGGTATAGTTCCTTGAGTCGCTGCAGCAACCGCTCGCGGCGACCCTCTTGGTCTAACTCCCGCGCCACCACGCTCTGATCGTGACGCAATGTGTCCACCACGTCCATGGCGGCCATCAAGTCCTCTAAGCCAGCTTCTTGGCGCGCTTCGCTCATACTCTCTTCCCGTACTGGTGGTTTACACTTGCCTTGTGACCGCTAAGCTCGACTGAGCACTCAGACTTGCAGTTAAGCCCGTAAGAGCAGACCAATTACACTTTAAAATCATGCAAAAGTGGCAACGAACCACCCCGCTCAATAATACGAGCCATGCGTTGTTTGCCGTCTTCAACCGACTCACGAATTTCCTCCGCATTTTTTGTCGAGAGTACGCGCATCTCTTCGATAATCTCTCTTGATCGTTCTTGAAAATTAACCACCGAATCAACGAGTCGCTTCACCGCGTCGGCACGCACGGTGGGGCCATAGCCCGCTCTCACGGCAGCATCTTGGACTTTACCGCCAATATCGGCTAAATCCTCCAAGCTTTTGGACACACCCTCTTTCATTGCTTCGAGTGTTTGGGTACTTTCATGCAATCCGAATAGACCTGTAAAAGATGCAGTTAAGGCGGTTAACACCGATTCATTAGTGCCGAAAAAAGTAATTGCCTGCTTGTACACGCGCTCCTTGGCGCCGTTGGTTTGCATCAAGCGCGCCATAACGACTTCCGACGTGTTGTAACTAATGGTGAGGTTATCCGATATATCTTTGGCGACCTGGTAACGATCTTCCGCATATTGCAGATCACGCATACGCTCATCACGCGTAAGCTCGAGCTTGGCACGCGCGGCGAGATCGTCGCTTTCAAACGCTGCCACAGTGTCACTTGCTTGCTGCAAAGCGCCTTTGGCGTTGTTCCACAGTGATTCTGCTTGCTGCAATACATCAAGTGCGTAAATTTCGGATTGCTTAATCGCACCACGAAAATCTTGATAGGCTTCTAAAATAACGCGCTCGCGCTCAATTTGTTCACGCGAATCCTGTGCCACTTCTAAATAGGTTTCCTTAATGGCGTCGAAGCGCGAGGCAATA
>CAYGNS010000472.1:0-2663 GCA_964351295.1 uncultured Gammaproteobacteria bacterium | reverse complement strand
ATGCCAGTACTAAACAACCTTGAATCACAGGAGGAAACGTTTGACCCTTCGATAGCCGCTTCAAAAATACTCACCGATGCCGTTCAACATGGCATTATTAAACAAGAGTCGGGGCACTATATTATCGGTGCCGGCACCACGAAGCCCGTGTCGATCGGAAATGGTTTTTTGAGCGCAACCCGATATTTAGCGTCACAACGCTCATTAATGCGCACACTTGCGATAGAAACCATGAGATCCATGGTTAAGGATAAAACGCCTGAGGATTCAGATCCGTTTAAGAGAACCGCAACGATTATTAAGCAAACCGGCTCACTTGACGCCCAAATTGAAGGTCATGCCAATGAGGCGGGAGCGCAAACTCTCGCTGAGAAAGTAACACTGGCCCGAGGAAAGCGTATTGAAATCTTACATAAGTTGATCCAAGAGCATCTTGGTTTTGACGATCCATTCGATGAACCCTTTATAGCCGAGGTCATCGAAAGCGAAAAATTTCGAACCAGTATTCGCACACGGCTGACAACGCTTGAACACGTCGCAGCTGAGGCCCGCGATGACATAATTACATCGATCGTTGAAATTGAGAAAGCCAACGAGCTCATAGAGTCGGAAGAGAGAAAAGCCAAAAACGAAGCGGGCTTAAACAAGTACGATAAAGCCGTTAGGCAGTATTTGATTGATAATTTAGAACTGCGACCAGGCATAGGAGTGGAAGAGTATCTCAACAGCGCAAGCGACAACTTTGATCGACATGCCGACCAAGCGCTGGCCATTTTTAACCGTTTGGAAGAGGAAAAGGCGGCCGAATTAGCCAAAAGCAAACCTGCGGACGCTGCGGTCGGAGCGCAAGAGGCACCCGTCGTCCAACCAGCGGCAGCAACTCAGAATAAGCCCAAGGATGACATTGAGATCAATAAGGACGGGATTATGACTTCTCTCAAGCGCCATTACACAGAAACTGTGCAGCCCATTGTGGTTGATGGCCAATGGGTTTCGTTATCTGACGCTGACCAATGTTTGAGACAAGCCAGCAGACAATCGGCGTCGGCGATCGTGCAGCTCACAATCCGCGACGTGCCCTATCTCTACAGAGGAGGAATGGGGACACTGGTGGTGGATGACGATCGAATGAATTGTTCCTTGAAAGAACGCATTACGATGGATAGTGTACGGCAAGCATCGATGGCCTTTACACGCTCGAATCTAGAGCGTCGCGCGGCGCAACTCACTGAAACGATGCAACGACATGCGGATAGACGAAGCGAATTTGAGCGAATTGTCAACACGACGTTTGATGCCTCAAGAATGGAAAGTTTGCTCGAACGCCGCACGGTATTGGATGAAGCCGTTGCGATTGCAACACGCCGTAAAATGGAGCAAGACGCCCTTTTACCAGACACCGTGGCGGAATTTATTGAACAGGTGAACAACGGAGCCATTCAATACGAGGTCCCAACAGTCGAATCCGTGGCCATGAGCGCTAAAACCTATGCGAGTTTTGAAGAAATGGCCGAAGCTAACCGTGAAAGGCTGGAATCACTGCGTGTTACGCAAGAAGATATCGAGGACGCTGAATTTGAGATGGTGGATGAAGAGGATCACGTCGTTGCTCCGCGTGCAATTGCATTACAGCACGGTGTTCGACCAAATGCCGGGTGATATACTAAGTCTATGATTTACTCTCTCTCACAGACCAATGGCACTTTAGGGTATGTAATCCCCTCAAAGCTCGCGCAGAGCTTAGGGCTTAACAATACCCATGCGTTGCTATCTGGCCAATGGGTGTGGGACGCGTCAGGCGCCAAGAGAGTGGCTGAACACCTCTCAGAAAATGGACTTCGCGTACAGCGTCGCTCATTCGCTTTCGAGTGGCGGTCGGATGAAGATGGAAGCGCTAAGTTAAAGGTGGATCATTGGCAGCTAGCCGAGTTGCTGACGGTTCTACCTCCCCTAGAGTCGCCCGATAACCTCATGACGGCCTCTCACGTGTATTTATCCGAGGCGGATGCTCAACGCTTTCTGGACTGCGCCGAAAAGCTTTCGATTGGGACTACCCTTGTCGCAGCGTCAGCAGGGCTGTCTCGAAAGATTCTTGCTGTTTGGCCGTACGAAGTAGACTCATTGTGTGTCACTTATCATGAGTCTAGAAGTTTTTATGACCGTGATACAGGGCAGGAAGTCTCTATTTTTCACCTGACCCCTAGTACTTGGGGGAAAGTGACGTACATCCGAGAGGTAGAGCCTGAAGGGTCTGGGCGGCGGCGAGGAACATGTACCCTGCGGCACTTTGCGCAGGCCTTCAGTCCCTACGACCCCCGCCACCGCTCTAGCTACGTTAGCGAAGATCTGCGCCGTTATGCGGCCACTGGTGAGCATCGTTTGATAACGAGCTACGATGACGCGGTCTACCTTGACGCCGCATTGGTGAGTACTGACGTAAGCGTCGACATCCCACAGCACCACAACACGCCTCCTCTACGATTGAACTAACCCCGCCTGTGTGTGCTCCATGAGGGCAAACTCAACGCTGGCGTGTTCCAGGCCCAGAGTCTTCTGAAGCGCCTGACTGTATTGCATTTGGGAAGATACGGGTGGGCGACGCCACAGACGTTAGATGTCACTTCATCTTAATGCGGGGCCGGGAGTCGAGCGAGAGTCAGTGC
>CAYGNS010000471.1:0-2664 GCA_964351295.1 uncultured Gammaproteobacteria bacterium | reverse complement strand
AACAACGCGTTATTGACTTGAATGAGTGATTCGCGCAGCACGCGAGACAGGTGCTTGAACTGCGAAAATGAACAGACCCATACGCCATCAATTTGGCCTAACGAGTCCATTCCCTCGGGCATGGTTTGGGTTACAAGAACACCGATGTCGGCATTTTTTTGCTGAATGTCAGCCTTAAACTTGGTAATCCATGCGGGCGAAAATGCTTTGGTGCGCTTACTCTCGTAATAGATCACACCGTTGGCTTCGTGAATTGCGGCATTAACGTGCTGCAGCGCATCGCCACCCGTCTGCCCCTTTTTGATTTCTTCAATTATGTCCTGCGGGAACTCACGACGCAGCCAGTCTTCAATTTCCAGTTCTTGCACTTCGCCTTGTAGTTGCGTAGAGCCTTGATCCGCCTTTTGCTTGGCAATGTTGAGTTGCTCGCGAAGCTGATTGATCACTTGCTCTTTTTCGGCCACCCGCATCGACATTTCTTCCTGTGTCTTAGTTCGAAATGTTTCTTCCTGCGCTTGCATCTGCTTAGACATCTTGCGTTGTAGATCAAGCTCTATCTCGGACCTCAAAGTGGTCTTTTCATGCTTCAGACGTTCAATCTCGAGTTGCGCCTGATTAAACTGAGTCAGTTTGTTCGCTTGCTCTTGCAGCTGTGCTTGCAAGCCTTGAATAAGCCCGCCGTGTTGGTCTTCTAGTTGTTGTTTGAGTTTGGCTTCTAGCGCGGCCTTTTCATTGGTTAATGCGGCGGCAAGCCGTTCGTTGAGTGTGGTTTCTAGCTGTTGCGTTTGTTGTTCGATCGCTGCGCTTTGTTCCGCAAGCTTTTTGCGTTCGGCCGTTATTTGCTCTGTCATGGCCGCTTTGGCCTTGCGTTCTAGCTCGTGGTAAACCAGTTCGTTAACGTCAATCTCAACCCCGCAATTAGGGCATTTTATGTTTTTGTCGTTAGCCATTACCTGTTACTAGTTAGCGAGTTGCTGAAAAAAAGCCCGTAGCTCCGGCGCATGTCCGCGCTCCCACGCGGTTAAGGCCGCTGTACCAATTACGGCAATGTCTGCATGTTTACCAATAAACGCGATATCGGCCGCAGTGCTCACTCCAAAACCCACGGCAATGGGCAAATCCGTAACCTGTTTGCAGCGCTGAATAAAGTCAACCAACTGCTCGTTCATATCAGTATTCGAGCCGGTCACCCCTTTACGCGCTACGGCATACACAAAGCCATCCGCGCTGTTCGCTAACGTTTGCAGGCGCGCGTCACTATTGGTGGGGGTCATTAATATGATTGGCGCTAAGTCGAGCTCCGTGGCAATTGCGTGCAGAGGTGCTGCTTCGTCTATTGGCAGGTCGGGCAGAATAAAGCCGTACCCCCCAGCGTCTTTTAGGCGTTGCAAAAATGCTTTATGGCCAGTTTTAAAAACCGTATTGTAGTAGCCCATCATGATCACTTTAAAACTAAAGTGATCGCTCACGCGCTGCATAAACGCAAAACAGTCGTCTACGTGTACCCCATTTTCAATCGCCGTTTGATTCGCCTTAACAAACAGGGGGCCATCAGCCGAGGGCTCTGAAAACGGAAACTGTAACTCAACCAGGTCTACCCCGAACTCTTGCATGATTTCGAGCTCTTGCCAGTTTTCCTCGAACGACGGGTATCCACACACCACGTGAGTCATTATCAGGCATTTCTTTTGCCCTGAATGTTTCAGGGTTAAGCGGTCTTGTAAGTATTTACTCAGGGCCATATTGGGCTGCCTTTTCTCGTATAAATTGTTTCCAATGACGGTCGTCGAGCGCATCGGCGATAGTGAAAATATCTTTGTCGCCACGGCCCGACATATTGATAAGAATGACGTCATCTTTGGACATATGTTCGGCCTCGATGATGGCTTGCGCAAAACCATGTGCGCTCTCTAAGGCGGGTATAACACCTTCGCTGCGCATGCTCAGTTTTAAGGCTTCGGTTACTTGCACATCCGTGACGGCTTCGAAGCGCACACGGTTTTGTTCCCACAAGTGCACGAGCACGGGGTTCACGCCAATGTAATCTAAACCGGCGGCCACAGAATGCGTTTCGAGCATATTGCCGTCGTCGTTCTGTAAAAAGTACGTTTTCATGCCTTGCGCCACGCCCACACTGGCATCTTTGTAAGCTAAGCGTGCTGCGTGATTGCCTTTGCCAGGCCCAAATCCGCCCGCTTCGCAACCAATGAGTTCTACGTCGGGGTCGTCCATAAAGCCTTGGAAAAGGCCAATGGCGTTCGATCCGCCCCCCACGCAAGCAAAAATTTTATCGGGCAGTTTGCCCACTGAATCGAGCATTTGCTGGCGTGCTTCTTTACCTATAATCGATTGAAACCAGCTCACCATTTCAGGAAAGGGGTGCGGCCCACATGCGGTGCCAAGCACGTAGTGGGTGTTATCCATATTCGTAACCCAGTCTCGCAAACACTCATTTATTGCGTCTTTAAGGGTTTTTTGGCCGTCTTGTACCGCAATGACTTCCGAGCCCATGTTCTCCATCCAGAACACATTGGGCCGTTGTCGCGCCACATCCAGCGCGCCCATGTAAATGCGACTTTCAAAGCCAAAGCGAGCGGCCATGGTGGCTGTTGCATAGCCATGTTGGCCGGCGCCGGTTTCGGCTATTACACGGGTTTTGCCCAT
>CAYGNS010000470.1:0-2665 GCA_964351295.1 uncultured Gammaproteobacteria bacterium | reverse complement strand
TCGCTGTGTAGATACGCCCGATCAGGTCGAATTTTATGCTTCGCACAACGCCGAGTTTATTGGTGTTGATTTGTCTGCACCCATGATCGCGCAAGCCAATAAGCTGCTGGATCCTTGGTTCTCGAACCATCAACTAAAACTCGCTCTGCACCAACAGGACCTGCTTAGCTATCCATTACAGCCCACTGATCTAGTATTAATGAATTTCACTTTGCAGTTTATTGAACTCGGCAAACGGCCTGAACTGATTGCGCGCATCTACAAGGCTCTACAGCCCGGGGGTTACTTGGTGTTGTCTGAAAAAATCCGCTTTGACGATACCGAGGTCGATCAAGCCATGACCCGCATACACCATCAGTTTAAAGCCGACCAAGGCTATAGCAAACTAGAGATAAGCCAAAAGCGCGACGCAATCGAAAATGTACTGGTGCCAGAAACCGTCGCAGCCCACCTCGAGCGCCTGCAAGGTGCAGGGTTTAAAGTAGTAACGCCGTGGTTACAGAACTTTCAGTTCGTTTCGTTTTTAGCGATCAAATGAGGCACTACGACCCGTTTTTTCAAAGAAAGGAATTTGCGCCCTATGCAGCACATTTTCGGCGTGCAATTGAAAAGCGCTCTGACCCTGCCCGACATGGCGACCTAGACGCTTGGCTCAGTATTTTATCTACCTTACCCGACCGGGCCGCCCAACACTTAGATTTTAATCAAGCAACCGTTTTGATTGGTAATCAAGACGAGGTAAGCGCAAACGAGGCACGGGCGATACAACAAGATTTATTCGCCCTATCGCCTTGGCGCAAGGGTCCGTTCTCGGTGTTTGGTACCACTATAGATACCGAATGGCGTTCGGACTGGAAGTGGCAACGCGTGGCACCACATATCCAAGACCTCGCGCAGCGCAGCATCTTAGACGTAGGCTGTGGTTCTGGTTATCATTGCTGGCGCATGTTAGGCGCGGGGGCGCACTACGTGTTGGGTATAGATCCTTCCATGCGATTTCAAGTGCAGCATCGCGCCTTGCAAAAATTCGCGCAATGCCCGCAATTTGACATGTTACCCATTGGCATTGAAGACCTGCCAACTGACTTAAGCGCCTTCGACACGGTGTTTTCGATGGGCGTTTTGTACCATCGAAAAGACCCGCTTGCGCATGTTAAGGAGCTATTTCATTTGCTGAAAGCATCCGGTGAGCTCGTTCTGGAAACGCTCATCGTTGATGAGGCATTTGAACCATCAGGAATATTTACTCCAGCTGAGCGCTATGCCCAAATGCGTAATGTTTGGAGCATTACAACCGTCAGCAAAACATTGGAATTGCTCGACCAAGCAGGATTTTCTAACCCCCGATGTGTCGACATCAACATCACTTCGCTGCAAGAACAACGGCAAACCGAATGGATGCGGTTTCATTCCTTAGAGCAGTTTCTTGACCCCAACGATCACACCAAAACAGTGGAAGGTTATCCAGCGCCAACGCGCGCCATTTTTGTAGCGGATAAATAGTGCTAGCTATGTGCTCCTCAACTAGGCAAGCACATAACTAGCCACTCGCTTTAACTGCCCGACTTAGCAGGCTTAGCGGGCTTGGGCTTATTCGGTTTGCCTTTAGTGCGGCAGAAACCATTTACTGTGCGACCGTCTTTGCGTTTATACGTATCAACCCAACTACACGATTGCAACGACCCGCACTGCGCTTGATTCTGGCCTTTGCAATCAGCCGCAAGCGTACTGACGTTCAAGCCTAAAGTACCAACGATTATTGCGATTGCGGTTACAACAACAAGCCCTACCTGGCCACAACGCGATTTTGAATTTACTGAAAATAAGTGCTGCATAGAAACCTCCGTATCTCTTTATGCATTTAATGGCACTGCCTGTAGTTTGATTACAGCGCCGCTTTACCAACTTCCTGTCGGCATCAAGTGGATGATCATTCTATGTCAGCCGCTAATTCAACGCATCTCTTAAAACTTGGATGTATAACACCAACGTCTAGAAGCGGCTGGCAATCGCTGGATGGTTAGCACCAACGCTCAATGTAAACGCACGCAAACCTAAGTTACAACACATCAACAAAATGCTTGCTGAGCTTTAGACCTTGCGATTGATAGTTCGATGCTAAGTTTTGACCGTACACACTGGTTGGCGTTTCGAGCATTCGCTCGTAGATCAAGCGTCCCACATTTTGGCCATGCTCCAACAGAAAAGGTACATCAAACGAGCGTACTTCGAGCACCGCTTTCGAGTTTGCTCCACCATGCGCCGCCGCGCCAAAGCCCGGATCAAAAAAGCCAGCGTAATGCACGCGAAACTCCCCCACTAACGTGTCGTACGCCACCATCTCCGCCGCACAGTCTACGGGAACATGCACCGCTTCTTTCGAGACCAAGATATAAAACTCACCGGGGTCGAGAATTAACTGCCGGTCTTTTGAATACAATGGTTCCCAGTAATCTTGTACTGCATGAACGCCAGGGCGATCAACATCCACCACTCCAGAATGCCGTTTGGCTCTGTAACCAATTAATTGCTGACGATTTTGGCCAGACAAATCCACGCTTATCGGCAGCCCGCCTTTCACATCATTGGCCGACAAGTCGCGATCCATTACCTGTACTTGAGCATGCAGCGCTAAATGTTCTTGGTCGCTCAAATTGGCCAACCC
>CAYGNS010000469.1:0-2667 GCA_964351295.1 uncultured Gammaproteobacteria bacterium | reverse complement strand
CAGCTTTTGCAACACTAGTTTCTTCTTCTTTATAAAACACTGGGTTTGAAACCATCGGTCAGGCGACTCTGAGCCTAGCATTGCCTTCATCTGACTATGCATTAGGCGCAACCACACAAGTGCAACTTTTTGATCTCGCCCCCGGCCAGCAAGCTCAAATTAAATTACCGCTAAGCTTGTTGCACGACCGTCATTTTGATTTAAGCAGTTTCCCTATTAATATTGACGTTACGGGCAGCAATCCAAGTTGGGAGCGCAACTTACAGATTAATACGCGTCATCGTACTAATTATGATCTCGCCACCAAAGCACTCTCTGGACCTGTAACCAATGAGTTTGATATCACCCTGCGCGATTGGTCTCTCACTCGCCAAACGCTGCAAAACTATGTCGACTCAAACTGGGAAGAAACAATAAGTAACAACAATTTCGTATTCACTTTACAAGAGCCGCAACTGGGCAGGGACGGTCAGGTAAACCGTGCTTGGGAAAGTCCTTGGATGCAAGCCTCTGGAGTGCCTGTTACGCTAAACTTTAACCATTCATTCGAACTCACTAGTGGCGAGGCTCTAATCGAAGTCTCCGAAAATGGCACCGACTGGTCTCCTTTTGACGTCTCTAGCACCCCGTATTCCGGAACATCTGCCAACCCTCCTAACTTAATAGCGCAAAGCCTTACTAACCTTGCCCTTGAGGATGGGGATTTATTCAAGCTACGTTTTCGCGTTGCGGCCATAGCGCCACTAACTTGGCAGTTCGATGATTTGGTCGTTGCCGGTGTATTACGACAACCTTTTCAAGAGATTTTAATTGAAGACGGTAAAGACACAACAGGGCTTTGTTTCCCGATTAAAGTGGATGACGGCGCTGTGGTAGTTTGCTTGTAAGTGCGGCGGAGGTCATAATATTTTAGAGTGATCTTTTCAATTCAAGTAACGGGGACAGACGCTTTTAGGCCTTTGCCCCTCTACGCTTCCATCTTCACTTTCATACAGCTTGGACGAGGCAATCAACCAACGCCACTGTAAGTAGTTGTGATGTTTGTCTGTGAGCGCCAAACTCGATTCCCAGTATTAAATCAGTAAGCGTCGACAGGACATAGGCTTTTAGAGTTAAAGGGCTTTGACCCCTTTAGTTCCTTAGACTTGAGGCCATGTTGGAACATCTCTACCAACGTAAACAATCGGACATCAATTGGTCGGATATTGCTCATCAGTTGGGTTTTAGTGACCAGCCTCACTTTATTCGCTATTTAAAACAACAGATTGGGCTAACACCAAAAATCTATGCGCAAGAACGCGGCTTTACGATAGATGTTTATGGCGGTGTAATGTCTAATTAGAATAGATAGTCCAACGCAGTAGCACAGAATATAACCGATGAAATCAACCAATATTTTCTTCTAACCCTCGTTTAGAGCATTCAATAACTTGTCGTAAATGACATAGTCCCTGTGCTCAAGCACTTTGCCTTCCTCGATTCGCAGCACCACCATCATTGGCATTTTATGTATGTTTATCTGGCGTCCTTCATTCTGAAATGACCAATCCAGAGAGACGTTAAACATTGCTATATTGCCGGAGAAAAACGTTTCATTAATCACAATGCTCATATCGAAATCTAAGTAATTTTCGACAAAATACTTCATGATTTGCGCCTTGCCTTGCTGTACAACAGGGCCAAAAACCAGGTTTGCAGTAGGGTCATCAAATTTACTTTCTTCGGCCAATAATTCCGAAAGCACATCCCAATCTTGCTCGATATAGGCGTTTAGATAACGTGTACCCACCTGCTCGCTTTGCTGAGAAGCGGAAAGGTATGGATTGTCCGCACTCGCAAATAAAGTGCTGGTCATAACAAAATAGATGACGCCTGAAATAACAATTTGGGTTAGATTCATATGCATTCCTGTCTTTTTGGGGTTGGGCGAAAGGGCGAATGCCTCGGCATTACTTTACGAGACATGCTGCTAACATTCTATTGCGTGGGCATTATTGTTGATTGAATAAATACGACAATAAATGATAGTCGAAATTTATCCAACACCTCGAGCCACCACCCATGCTCAAGTAAAATTCTCTAGTTCGAGTGGTAAACGAGGACAGGTTGAAGTGTACTGAGTAAAACGGACACACTAAACTAGGGTCAGTTGATCGAGGAGTGTGCCATGAGAAAGAAACGTCAAACATTGGTAAAGGGATCAAAGCCCTCTATTTAAATCGGCGAGTAAATGAACCGCAAACGATTCATGCATCAAGGAGGACTCTATGCCAAGAAAGCCAAGGCTATGTCTACCGAGTGTGCCCGTTCATTTGGTCCAACATGTAGTTAAAAGGGCTTTGACCCCTTTAATCATCCTGATTCAGAAGGTCCTTCCAACCTTCGTAAATCATCACCATTGCCAGGGAATCCAGCTCGCAATATTTCAGCAGCGCTTGGCGGATCTCTTCGCGCTCGTAATCCGACATTTCTTCAAACTGCATGCGGCCATAAGCGGTGAGGGCCGCTCCACCGTCGTTTAGCTCATCACCGTCACTCAAAATCTGCAGGTCTTTGTTAGAAACATCCCCAAACATCTTGGGCAGCATTTTGTAGGGGTCGACAACTTGAGCGTCCTCAAATTTGATCCACTGCCAGTCATAAAAATTTAAGCTTGGAATTCCATCT
>CAYGNS010000468.1:0-2691 GCA_964351295.1 uncultured Gammaproteobacteria bacterium | reverse complement strand
TTCTCAAATCGAATCATCACCCCAAGTTTAGGCAGGATCTCTTTGTGCTGTTGGCCACTGGCCTGTGATCGAAGAATGCGCTCTCTTCGCGCTTCTAATAAAGCCAAGTATTCGGCGAACTCACCGCTCTCAGGTGTCATCGCGTCAGGTCGCCAAACACCGACTGTGGCTATCCGATTTAAGTGCGCTTGTTCCGGATTGGTGTAAATCGGCCCTGAATAGCTCACGATGCCCGATTGTCGCCATCGGGGGTCTTGATTGGCCGTTGCCAACCAATTAACGAGCGCTTTCTCGCCATCCATTAGCTTTCGGTCCAGAGGAATCGCGAGTCCTTGGAGCATGAGGTGTTGCCCCGGGCGAATTCGATCTTGCATCGCTCGATTAATCACACATCCAACGAACCGTGCTGTGTCGGAATAACGCGCTGTATTGGGGGTTTCTTTTATCTCAACGCCTATCACGTCCTGACGACTGCTTGCGTAAGGCAATTCCGTCACCCACACAACCCCCTCTTCATAGCGAACAACTTTAGCAAACCCATCCACCAATTTATTGTGAGGTTTGTTCATGGGCGCTGTTCCATTCTAGGCTGCGCGTGTGCATTCGATTGAGTCTCTTGCCCAGTACCAATTTGCACAGTGGTCGTTTGTGATGGATCTCGCAAATGAGGCAGATACGAGGAGACGACGGAAACTCCAAAATGCGGGTGACGATTTATGGCCACAACACCCTCGAGGGCAATCGGATGACCGTTGCCATCGACGGCATTAACCAAATCGGCGCTGAAACGAACGTAAGGCGCCAGCTTTATGCACTCGCACGATAAGATCTCAATGTCACTCATTCTGGTGTTGCTGACTTCCTTTTTGAAGCTAACCAGATGCGCCAACATATCAACGTACGTGTAGGGTTGATCCTTAACCGTCTTCCAAATAAACGGCTTGGAATATCGAAGCGTCCCGGTCGGTCCCGTTGCTCTAAACAAAAACCCTCGCCATGGGTCACTCGTCTTTAAGCCGTCAGAGCTCGTTCGGAACTTAGTAATCAATAATTCGGCTTTTGTTGCTGGTGTGGCTTTTCGATCCCAGATTGCAGCGACGGTAGCTGTACATTTGAGGCTGCTGCACTCGGTCAGGCTCATAAGCCCGGGTTTGTATGACTTATCCGCGCTTAATGGAAACGCGCAGGCCGCTCGATAGCCCACCCCCTTAGTCGCAAAGAGCCCACTCAATATTAAAGGCGTTCCTATCGGGTTATGGCGCGCAAAGCGCGAATCTAAATGATTGCCCTGAAAGGGCTTGGTCCCATCGTAAACCACCTCTTTGTTTCCGATCGATAACCTAAAAGGCTGGTTGGATGTTGGCAGTTGCTTACTCGAAAACATCAGATAACTCTTGTTTGGGTTACGCGAGTCAATATGGAGGCTTTCAACTCTTGCCAGAATGCATTTACCATTGCCCGAGATGTTGGCGATCTGAGCATCACTCAGGTCCTCCTCAATAATCGTCGCGCGAGACCCACTCCCAGAAGGGGTGCTGGCCCCAAGCGGTAATACCATCTGATCTGGCTTTGTGTGATCAAAGGAGGGGGGAGCTTCGGGCCGAACTTCCGGTTCAGGTTTAAAACCGAATTTTTCAGCCAGAATGGCGTCCGCGCGTCCACGAAAGTAGTGCGCCATAAGCCGATCGGACAGCGAGTCTTGGGCTGTGTAGTTCTCTTCAACCTTACATTCGTGGATGGTTTGTTCAATCATCGACTGGGTGATCGTCCCTCGTTCCAAACAATCAGCGATGAACGCTTCTTTTTGGTGTTGGACAGCCAGCTTAGCCTCCCGGAGCGCTTCTTCGTGATCGTCCGCTTGCATGCGTGCCGCCACCTCTCTATCAATGCGCGCGGCGATCGCATTGCGATGAACCGATAGGCGAAGCTTCTCCATACCGTTGGTCGTGTCACACTCTCCCTTTTTGACGCATCGCTCAATAAGATCAACCGCCAGGTCAGGGCCATAGCGAACCAGCCAGTCATTAGCCGCTTGTTCTTCCGCCTTTGTTGGCTCTCCAAGCGGCTTATTGATCAAATGATAGTAGTGCTTGATCAAATCTTGTCCGTTCTGAATCTGCATAGTCTTAACCACAGGCTAGTTACTGAACAGGTCTTTGGTTTACGCGGAGGCCGCCGGCTTAGAAGAGGACGCGCGTAAGGGCTGTGCTGTATGGGCCTCGTTGGCTTCTATCAAGGTCACATCTTGTGCATTCGATTGGGTGTTTGCCTGAGGGATATACGGGCGATCATTGGCCGCGACGATGGCGTTAAGCGCTTGTGCGATCGGCTGCTTGACGCTCTCCTTGAGCGATTTTGAGTAGTCGGCCGCATCCTCATTTTTGAGATTGCTTGCATCCTTTGAATACACACGCAGGCTCGTTGAGCTAAAGTTCCGTGGATCAATCTTGAATTCGGACTGTAAGCGTGTGGCCGCAGCCTTGTGATCGAACCCCAACGACCGAAAAGGTCCGGTATCCAACCCAAGCGCGTCTGCCGCCGCTTTAAGACCGTGATAGTCGCCAATCGAATCGATAGGGGCTAGGTAGTCATCATAAATTCCACGTTGTTTCGACAACTCTTCGACCTCGTCAGCCTCCATTTTTTAGCTGCTCGTGGCATTGAAGGCGGAGGGCGGCATGGGCGTCCCCG
>CAYGNS010000467.1:0-2691 GCA_964351295.1 uncultured Gammaproteobacteria bacterium | reverse complement strand
CCGTTAGGGAGTATCTGAAAGAGAATCCAACAGTTGCATGGGAAATCCAAAAAAGGCTGCCGTTGACGAAGGCGCCAAGCGACAAGGAGGAGGATGACATTTCAGAGAAGCAGGAGGCTCTTTTAGTTACGGACGACGGCTAGGCGACTAGCATGGCCACGGATGGCCAATCTTTTTCAGTGTGATTACTGGTTAGCTATCCAACTGGGTTAGCTGTGCCTCAAAGCCCAATCTTGGGAAAAAAGTGAATGGTTTTCAGTGGATTGAATTCTCAATCACTTGCAGGCACAGTTGGCAAATTAGAATTGAGATGTGTACGCGCCGCGTATACTCTTTGTTGAGGACAGCACACCACTATGAACATGGCTCAACCCATCAATACAACCCGTTTGGTGTTTCATGCACTCGCACCCTTAGAGGCGGATGAAGAACACCCTTTGCTCGGAGCTGTCTCAAGGTACCAAGCGAGTGACTTAGAATGCCAATGGTGCGGATGGGCCGGCACTAAGGCGGAAGTGTCTGATTCTGAGGATGCTCGGGAATCGGCCGCTTGCCCGCAATGCGGAGAAAACACAGGGTTGCACGAACCAGAGTTCGTGATTCAGGATAACAGTGTCTATAAGGAAGAAGAAACGCTAATAACCGATTTACAGGTGGCCGTCACGCGCAACAAGACTTGCTTTTTTTCGTTGGCCAGCCTGCTGGATGTAAAAGAAGGTTCAATCAAAGTTGACCAGCTCATCGTGCGAGGGAGTGGAACATTGGCGGTCACGCCGAAGTCGGTACTTAGATACTCTCCTAAACCTGATTTTGTTGGCGTGGACTCAGTCTTTCTCTCCTGTTACGACAAAAAGCGTACGTCACCGACCGAGATAACGGTACTGCGTATTCTGTTCCTTGTCTCAAAGAACTTGCCATTGTGAGGACAAGACCATGACCACCAATACCTTACCTATTGCCAAAGAACTAAACCCATTGTCGATTGAGTTTCACCACGAGGGTCAATTACTGGAGCTCACTGTTGGGTTTGACCCTTCTGGGCCTATTTTTTACCGATCTGTCTTTGAAGTCGTTAATGATCGACCAGTACATGAAATCATGCGGGATGATGAGGGCGTCAACACCATAGCGTTAATCAAGCGATGGGTGGATAGCCAGGGATATCCAGTTGAAGCCGATTTTTATGAGGGCCTTCGTATCTGCACATCCCCACTCTAGCTTATAATTTAGGCCATGACTGAAAGCAAAGGGTGTGGCTACAAAGATCCGAGAACAAAATGGGAGTGTCCTGCTGGGGCCCCGTTTATCTCTGATCGCTACGAAAAGCAATTTTGTCAGATTCATGCGGCTCATATGGAGTCCCAGCACCCAGGTTCTATAGTTTGGCAGAACGACAGCCATCACAGCATCAAACAACGTCTGCCAGAGCATCTGAATGCACAGTTAAAAGGCCAAGCTATACATCAAGATGACCCTGTTTATTGGTCTGGACTCTCGGCAGAAAACTTAGAGTTGAATTTCGATTCCAAAAGCCTCAAGGATGTGAAAATTGAGTTGTCGGACTTTGCCATCAGCCAAACTCTGGACATAGAGCCAAGAAATGTAGGTTCCATCATCGTCCGTGGGGGTAGAGCGCAGAGCCTGAATATTCGAAAGGCTGATTTGCTGGAGCTGATCTCCATCGAGGATTCCACAATTGAGGCCGTGTCGATCACCCTTGGCAATGACCGTCATTTCTCCGCGAAGGATCTGAAACTTATTAATTTAACCGGCGTCGAAACTGTTTCAATTTTTCTAGGTGAAGGAAAAGAGTCATCGGACGTAAAAACCAATCTTTCGTTGGAGGAATGTGAGGTCCAGCGACTCAACGTCAAGCCTAATGGTGAGTCAAAGGGGATCAACCTGCTGGGCGGCAGCTACGATGAGGTGACGGTTAATGAGGAAAAATCGTCGGGTAGCTCATCCTCTCAGTTTACTGCAGATAATACGAGCATAATCAGGATGCTAAGCGTACTTTCTAGAAATGGGTTCCCTCACATCAATCTGAGAAGCGTAAGTGCGAAAGACGCGGCGCTGACCATCACCGGGGATCAAATATCTGATGGGCTTGTCTACATTGATGACTGTAATTTTAAATCCATAGATTGCCAAGGCGCTCGGTCGTTGGAAATTTCGAATGGGTCGTGTGCAGCCCTAACACTACACCCACACACTACAAGCCGACCGAACTATACATTGCGTGGCTTAATAGTCAGCTCTTGCCTTATCTTCAAACCTCAATCGAATACCAATGAAGGGTCGCAGTTCAATGCTGCAAGCCTTAAGGTTAGTGGCGGCCAAATAGCGAACATTGATGCATCAAAAATAACCTTCAATACTGATGTTCATTTTGAGGGTGTCAAATTTAGCGGTAAAGTCAAATTCCGGAGGAGCATATTTTCTGAAGATTTCATTTTGCGTAACTCCTTCACCAATGAGATCGATTTATCCCATACTGAGTTCCATCAGTTGTGCAATATTAGCGGAACTACGTTCACACAGGCTCCGAATTTTTATAAGGCTCAATTGGGGAGTAATGTGAGTCTGTCCTCACGCACAGTGATGAAAGACTACCGTCGCGAAGCAGCTGAACGATATGCCGAACTGAGACGCCTGATGTCGGACGCTAAACAATTGGATTATGCTGGGTGG
>CAYGNS010000466.1:0-2693 GCA_964351295.1 uncultured Gammaproteobacteria bacterium | reverse complement strand
GTTCGATACAACACTGTTGGTCAGCGTTGAATAGACGATGCCCATCAACCCCCCACCTTGGTTGCTAGCCGAATTTCCCGACACAGTGCTATTTAAAAGAGTGACCGTTCTAAACCCGCTTATTCCTCCGCCGTTGGTATCCACATTATTTAAAACATAGCTATTGTTTAAAGTGAGGCTTGTAAAGTTCTCGCCTGACAAACCACCGCCGCTATTGTGCTCAACGGTACTGTTGTTCAGAGTAATACTCGAAGTGTTGGCCATATTGTTGTTGTTTGCGGCAATACCAGCGCCTGTGTTGTGCGTCACGGTGCTGTTATTTAATGTCATGCTCCCAGCATTTTGCAGTCTGATGCCGCCTATGAAATCGCCGGCCGTATTATACGAAACATCGCTGTCGTTCAGAATCAGAGTGCCGTTTACCCGAATGCCGCCGTAGTTCGCCGTAGCGGAATTGTTGGTCACGCTACTGTTGTATAAAGTGAGCGTAGAGTTGTTGGTAAATATACCGCCCGCATTTGTGCTTGAGGAGTTACCTGATACTGAACTATTACTTAACGTAATTGTGGATGTCTGGGCGCGCAACCCTCCACCGCCTATGGACGTAGAGCCACCGGTAATATGGAGATTGTCGATGCTGACGTTGGCATAACTGAAGGACATTACTTCCGATGCGCCGCCAGCGTTCAATGTAATGCCGTCGTTTATATTGCTAGCATCAATAGTGAGATCGGCAATGGGGTTCAAAAATGACCCAATTGCTAAATAGTTACCGTTAAGAGTAATGGTGTTGCTAGGCAGGTTACTTGCAAAGGTGATGGTGTCGTTGGTGCCGAAAGCGGCCCCCGTATTTGAACAACCGTCGGGCAATGTTTCGGGTTGGTCATTCATTGAAACAATCGCTTCGCGCAGTGTGCACAACATTGCACCGCCATCATCCAAATTTGACGTTACATTTATGGTGGCCGCGTGACTCGCACCAGCGCTTAGGCCTAGGCAGACTATACTTAAACGCACAGCAGAGGCTATCGGCGAGAGTGGAAGCCGCGTGCTTGGATTAGGGGAGAGAGGAGAAGAATCGATGGTATGTTGCATGAATAGCCCCGCTGGCGTTTATTAAAAACCCACTGCAAAAACAAAACAAACTTCAATAATCTCTTCTACTCTCATAGTAGAGAAAGCACATACTATCGCGTTTGAGGAAAATACGGTAGCTTTGAACTCTCCGTTGATCTCTCTTGAGGAAAGCATGTCGTGGCTTGGATGAGACGCAAGGGCTCGCGTCCTTGATGGTTTATTGGTTAACCAATGGCACTTCTGCAGATTAAAGGGCTATTGATTCGATGATGCCAAAGTCTCGTACAGTGCAGAACAAGCCTTAACAATAATTTGTGTAAATCGGCGTTAATCGGTGGATTCTACTTTGTACGCCAATCTGTGGAGATGGGCTACGCTGCGAAAAGATATGGCGGTGCGTTTAGAAACCGCTATAAAAATATAATCCGCAGATTCGCACAGATTAATGCAGATTAAATATTGTTCGGTTTGGAGGGAGTGTTTTGGAACTGCGGGTTCAATTGGTAACTGCGCGAAGTGGGGGCGTTACGCAGAGACAAGCAGCGAAACTCGGCGCTAATCTGCGGATAATCCTCTAGGCATCACAACAATGTGCCGTAAAGAATAGCTCCGCAGATTAACCGCATTCGTTCAGAATAAAAACGGTGCCTTAGCCAAGCTCAGCTAAAATTTTATCGGCACCGCTCACTTCAAAACCGCCGCCTTGCTCCACATTCAAACTCTTGATTTCGCCGTTATCCACAATCATTGAATAACGTTGCGAACGAATGCCGCCAAATCCAGCCGTGTCTAACACTAACTCAAGTGCTTTAGTTAGACCCGCGCCGCCATCGGCGATCATTGCGATGTGTTCAGCGTTTTGACTTGCCTGCCATGCTTTCATTACAAATGCGTCGTTTACCGACAAACACGCTACCGCGTCCACACCTTTGGCGATGATGTCGTCATAATGCACAACATACCCAGGCAGATGAGCTTCAGAGCAGGTTGGGGTAAATGCGCCAGGCAACGCGAATAAAACTACTTTTTTACCAGCGAAATAATCACTGGCGCTCACTTTATGTTGCCCTTCTTTATCAATAACGGTGATTTCTACACCTGGTATTTTGTCGCCCACTTGAGCCATGTTGAACTCCTTAATTTAATTTGAGGTTTATCTGCGAGCCAAGTATAAGTGATTCGTATTCAATGTGAGTGAAACCAATCGAATTTGTTAATGAGCAAACCCTGAAATGAGCAGTCTAAATGCGCAATTTGCGCTTACGGTACCGGCAAGCTGGCAACGTGTTTTGAGCGATGAATTTGATCAGCCGTACTATGACCGACTTCTGCAAGAATTGCGTCAGCGAGCTGCGAGCGGTGCGATCATCTACCCGCCGCAAGAGCAGATATTTGGTGCGTTTGCGAGCACCCCTTTCGACTCTGTGCAAGTGGTATTGCTGGGGCAGGATCCGTATCACGGGGCTAACCAAGCCCACGGATTAGCGTTCAGCGTTAATCGTGGCGTGCCGGTGCCGCCGTCGCTGCGAAACATCTATCAAGAGCTAAGCGCTGATGTTGGTTTTGTAGCGCCGACGCATGGTTGCTTGCAGGAGTGGGCAGCGCAAGGTGTACTG
>CAYGNS010000465.1:0-2705 GCA_964351295.1 uncultured Gammaproteobacteria bacterium | reverse complement strand
TAATAGATATCCATACCGGGGATTTTGTTAAACCCCACCACCACGTCAAAATCTCGGGGGTCGAGATGGTTCCGTAGCTTGCGATGAAATGAGTGAGCGCGCGTATGGTTAGTAAAGCCAAAATGCTTAACGATGACTACTTTAACGCCCTCAGGGATATCGCCTTCCCAACTACCCGTGAAGACGGTAGCTTGGTGACCGCGCTGGGTACACTCATGCGCTATGCGCAGCATGTCTAACGACAAGCCGCTGTACGGAAAGTGTTTGTACAAGCAAAAAGCAAAGTGCATAGCGTAACCCAAGGTTTATAAGCGAATTATACGCCCAATGTGCTTTTGCGCGCGGCTATTTGCTGCGCTAGGGCGCGCCACGCGGTTGCTGCACCAAACGTAGCATAACAAGGGGGCTCTGTGGAACCGGGGCGCAGTTCCGTACACTCTTTAGCCAAGCAGGGCGCGCACGCAAACTCGGCCTGTAAATGCGCCTGATAATACCCGTAGGTGCCCGTCAACGTTGGGTCTGTTGCACCGTAAAGAGACACACACGGAATGTCAAGGGCTGCAGCCAGATGGCCTAATCCAGTATCTACGGCAATGGCACCCTGCGCGGTGGCGAGTAATTGTGCCAGCGCGGTTAGCGCGGCTTTGGGTAATACCAACGCACCTGCAACCTGCTCGGCAATGCGCTGGGCGCGCTGCAGTTCTTGCTCGTTGCCCCAAGCTAATACGGGCGTATAGTGCTCGGCAACCACCTGTTCGGCAATGCGATACCACAGCTGCTCGGGTAAATGCTTAGTGGCCCATGTGGTGCCGTGTAGCAAAAAAACATGCCCCAGAGTCGCTTGATCGCCGTGTGCATTACGGCTAGCTGCTGCTTGCACGGAGTTGATCAACATCGGTTGATCCAACTTTTTGGCGGCGCGCTCAACCCCTTCTAAGATTTTATAGCTGCGCTTTACCGAGGTAATGCGCGCATCTAAGCCGCCGCCAATGAGTTGTCTAATGCGGTCTACGGCGTGCTCATTGCGTGCCACCGTAACGCGTTTGGAATACAACCATGCTGCGGGCCACTCCTTAATCGAGTTGCCTGCAAAGCCAATGCGTCTACCCCCTTGTTGTCTATCTTGCCTTCTACCCCTTTTTAGGCGCGCGAAGCGGCTGAAAATGGCGCTCTTCATTAGACCTTGGGCATCGATGATGTAATCGTATTGCTCCCGCCTCAACTCTTGAACAAACGCTACAAAGGCCTTTAGGTTGGCCCAAGACAACTGTCGCCACCGTCGCGAGGCCACTGGAATCACGCGATCCACCAGCGGATGCCAACTGGGAATCTCGGCGAAGCTGTCTTCCACCATCCAATCAATCGACACGTCTGTAACCCGTTCGGCTATGTCTTCGAGCGCAGGCAACACGTGCAACACGTCACCCATCGAGGTCATTTTAACCATTAATATTTTAGTCATCGAACGGCTCCCGCATGGTGCTGCTCGCAGTCCAGTAGCGCATTAGCCATAGCAATGACACTGTCGGCGCTTAGTTGCGTTAAGCAGTTAAGATGGTGCAATGGGCACTCGCGTTTAAAACAAGGGCTGCAGTCTAAGCCTAGCCACGCTATTTTATGATTGGCGCTTAGGGGTGGCGTGTGATGAGGATCGGTAGAACCATAGACCGCGACTAGCGGTTTATTCAGTGCGGCGGCAATGTGCATAAGCCCGCTGTCATTACTCACCACCAGTTGCGTGCACGACAACAAATCCACTACCTCTGGCAAACTGGTTTGTCCGGCCAAATTGTGGCCGCTTTGCTTGTTAGCCTGCTCTATGGCTTGATTAATTTGAGCGCACGCTGCATGGTCGTTGGCGCTACCGAGCAGCCATACTTGCCAACCTTGCGCAACAAAATGCTGAGCAACCTGTGCGTAGTGGGCCAGCGGCCATTGTTTGGATGCGCCGAATTCAGCGCCGGGGCACAACGCCAATATGGGCGCAGGGTTGTGTAAATTTAGCCGCGCACGCAAGGCCGCTACGGAGGCGGCATCTACTTTTAGGGCGGGCGCGGGTAATGCATCACGCGCTCTAACCGGTGCATTAGCGGGCTCGCCCAAGGCCAGAAAGCGCTGTACGGTCATTGGCCAGCGCTGTGGGTCGAGCCTGCGGATATCGTTGAGCAAGCCATAACGCTGTTCGCCAAGCCAGCCGGTACGCCGCGCAATGCCCGCAAACCACGGAACCAAAGCAGCCTTAATGGAGTTGGGCAGGATAAGGGCCTGCGTAAAACCTTCGCTCGCCAAGCGTCGGCCTAGTCGCCACCGTTTGCCTAGGCCTAATTCGCCGTGTTGGAAATCTACCGCCACGAGTGAGGACACTTCGGGCATACGGTCAATGAGCGCAGCCGTCCATGCAGGTGCCAAAATATGGATCTCGGCGGCAGGATTTTTACGTTTAAGATCTATACACAAACTCTGTGCCATCACCATGTCGCCCACCCACGAAGGCCCAACAATTAACACCTTATTGTTGGGTACGGTCATGGTTCGCAGAGCAATGTGGGCTACGGAGCAATATCTTGCTGAGAGGGAAAATGCCTAAACGTGCGTCAGCCAGTCGGCCCGTTGCGGGTCACGCCCATATACTGCGTCAAAATAGCGCCGTTGGATTTCTAAAGTAACCTCGCCGGCTTGGCCGTTGCCAATTTCGCGATCGTCGG
>CAYGNS010000464.1:0-2706 GCA_964351295.1 uncultured Gammaproteobacteria bacterium | reverse complement strand
GGTGTTATGCACATCAAGATCAGCAAAGCTTGTGCCGATGGCATCCTCAACCAATAAATCAGCTGACTCATTATTGGGCGCGGGTTGCAGCTCGGCGAGCTGCTCCTTAAGTGCTAAAAACCGGCCTACTATCGCGCGTACAAACGTGGTGGTGTCGTGCACATGAGCACTGTTTTTACACTTAGGGCATTTTACGGCTTTACCCAAATACGCATCCCCCACCTCGCGGATATGGCCGCAACCGTTGCAACGAAACAAAGCCATAGTAACCTCAGCGTCCTAATTGTAGTTTTATCGTGGGGGCTAGTGAGCCAGTTTACGTGTTCGATAAGCTCCGTTCAAAGTATTTTGTGGTGTGGGGTGCAATCCGATTTTGAGCGCAGCACGCAGTAGTACGTTGCTCGCATTAGCGTAAGCAATCAAATACCCCCAAGAAGTTTTGGGAGTTGACCGTCAATTACGAGAGACTTATATTGACTGCGAACTGCATGACAGCGCAACGAGAGGACAACGAATGCAATCCCAACTAAAACAGATTCAAGAGAAGCTCGGCCACCTTGCTCCAGAGAAGCTGGCTGAGGTTGCAGACTCTCAAGGAGTTGAAGGCCCTAAAGCAGTTGAAGACTCTATCGACTCGTTAGAACAACGCGACATCGGAAAGCGGATCCGAACACGCTACGAACGCGCATCGGAAGAAGTGTTTCACGAGGCGTGGGACAACGATGACGATGCGATTTATGACAACCTATAACTTCGGCGACGTTGTTCTTGTCGGGTTTCCCTTCACTGATCTGCAAAGTACTAAAAAGCGGCCGGCTGCGATCATTAGCAACGCCCATTACCAAAAGAGCCGAACCGATGTGATTCTGCTTGCGATTACAAGTCAGGTTCACCAACCTCTGCAAAGCGGTGATGTCCTATCGTATACACAAGCAGCAGAAAGGTGAGGATGGTGATCGGTTAACGCAGGGTTTGCACCGAACTCACTTGCGAGCGAGTAGACCAATCCAACTTCATACCTGCTTGCCCAAACGCGTCCCACTCCTGCTTGGTCACCATACGGATACCCAGTTGGTCATACTTAATGCGGTAGTAGCCATCTGCACCTTTCGCTACGACTTCGGGACGACTGGTAACGAGATCCTGCGCCATGAGTCCTACATAGACTGTTCGAGTGGGGTCTAAAATGTAACTGTATTCATAGAGTTTGAGACCATCATCCAGTTCGCCCACCACACGAATATCCCGTTTCAACCTGCGATCACTCGGGCCGTCGATGCTGCTACTGAATTCGCCCATCTTTAGGTGAAAGAAAAATCCCGCATCGGCCAAATTGCCAGTTACTGCTATGAGCTCAACGGTAAAACTCACTTGGTCGACATAGGTCTCCGAACCTGACACTTCAACTGTTCGAAGCACATTAGAGACTTTTGGTATGCGATGAACATCGGAGGAAGTAATAACAATGGAGGGCGACCCATAATCGACAATATTAAAGTCGCGCGCGAATACAGTGACGGTGTACGTGCCCGTAGTCAGTGGCGGTTTGGCGCTCGTGAAATATCCAAAGCCTTCTTTGTTGCCATTTGATAAAACCCGCCCTCCGAAAACTCGCTGACTATTCACTTCGTTCACTAGATCATTAAATTGTTCAGCGCTTACGTCACTTCCGAGCGGAACAACAACAACTTTATTTTGTGCAAATACGGTGGATACCACCAAGCTCGCAGCCAGCACCAAAAGGAATCTATGCGCAGTATTATTAAATAAGTATTTGTTCATCTTAATTCTCCATACTCTAGGTTAGTTGGATTGACGAAAGATTTAGATTATTCAACTTGCCAATTGTGTAGGCTCTTATTCCCGGCAGCGTTATCCGCATAAAGCTAAGCAGATCAATTGGTGTAATTATTGCCAGCGACTGCTAAAACACCGGCCGTTATCGTAATGGTAAATATGCTTGTCTTCGTTATTGTAGTGCTTGGTTGCAATATCACTCGCACGAATTTCGTCAAAACCTTCATCCAAAAGTGTGCGCCGTATTGAACAGTCGGGAGCGCCGACTCTGTGTATAAGTCCGTTTTCCCCTAGTGTCGTTCGGTATTGTGCTTGCACCGCCTCTTGCGACAACCGCCCGACATTAATCGCATAGCAGCCAAACTGTTCGACGGGAGCGATCACTTCCCCGCGCAAACAATAGGGAAAGTTAATAAAGGATTTTTCGGCTGGGCTTAGTTTTGCTACCCAATGGTGAATGTCCTTGAAGTCTAGAGACATATCACTGTCTATCCAGAACAATACGCCTTGCCAGTCTTGCGCTTTAACGTATTGATGCAGAAAACGCTTACAAAACGAAATCTCGTGTCCGCGCTGATCATAATAGGTCGAGCGCATGGCAAAGGGGCAATGCAGGAATACAGCATTCCGTAAATTGGGGATTACTAATGCGTGGACCTCAGCGTGGGCGGCAAGCAGCACTTTAGTGTGGGCACTGCCAATCACTAAATGCAGTTCGGCATAGTTTGCGCTTTGCTCTACATACCCTTGCAGCATTTGCCTAATGTTATTTAGCTCGTTACGCTCACCCGCGAACTCCGGCAACAGGGTTGCAAAGATAAAGCTCGGCTGCGTCATGCTATTCTCCGCGGCACCGAACAAGTCGAAGCCTGACCGCCTGACGGAACTGTTAAAACACAATTACTCATA
>CAYGNS010000463.1:1448-2724 GCA_964351295.1 uncultured Gammaproteobacteria bacterium | reverse complement strand
TTACTTGTATTTTGGGCGGCAACAGGTATCGTATTTGTTTTTCGTTAATGGTGTTTAGCGCCATCGCCTCACCTACTTCGGAGCCTCCTGAGCGCCCATGACTAAATTGAGTAAAACTCAGAGCCCAGCTCATTATCACGCTGATTATGTGATCGTGGGTGCGGGTTCCGCGGGCTGTATCCTCGCTAATCGCTTGAGTGAAGACCCTAACAATACCGTTATCTTGTTAGAGGCGGGGGGGAGTGATAAGAGCATTTTTATTAAAATGCCCACGGCGTTGTCTTATCCGATGAACACCCAAAAATACAATTGGGACTTTTACTCAGAGCCCGAACCGCATCTTGATGAGCGGCGCTTACATTGTCCCCGGGGCAAAGTGTTGGGTGGGTCGTCGTCGATTAATGGCATGGTGTTTGTGCGGGGCCATGCGCTTGATTTTGATGAATGGCAGGAGCAGGGTGCGCACGGCTGGGCCTACCGCGATTGTTTGCCGTATTTTAAAAAGTTGGAAAGTTGGTATCAAGGCGCTGACGCTTACCGCGGCGACGCAGGTCCCGTTGGCGTTAACAATGGCAACAATATGCGTAACCCGCTGTATCGCGCGTTTATCCAAGCCGGCGAGCAAGCCGGCTACCCGCACACACAAGACTATAACGGCGCACAACAAGAAGGTTTTGGCGCGATGCACATGAATGTGGATCGCGGTGTGCGCGATTCCACCGCGCGGGCCTATTTAGATCCTATACGCCATCGCGCCAATTTGCAGATTGTTAAATACGCGGAGGCCGAAAAAGTATTGTTCGATGGTCAGCGTGCTACGGGTGTGCGCTTTACGCGTCACGGGAAAGCCTGTATCGCTAACGGCGCAAAAGAGGTGATCTTAGCCGCTGGTTCCATCGGCTCACCTACCCTTTTGCAGCGTTCTGGTGTGGGGCCTGCGGTACACCTGCAAACGTTGGGTATTCCTGTTGTTAAAGATCTGCCGGGCGTAGGTTACAACTTACAAGATCATCTTGAGGTCTATTTTCAGTTTCATTGTAAAAAGCCAATTTCCTTGAACGGCAGTTTAGATTTACTCAGCAAAGGTTTTATTGGTGCGCGCTGGTTTTTTCTACGCTCAGGTCTGGGCAGTACCAACCACTTTGAATCGTGTGCCTTTATTCGCTCGAAAGCGGGGCAAAAGTGGCCTGATATTCAGTACCACTTTTTGCCAGCGGCAATGCGCTACGATGGGCAGAGTGCTGTAAAAGGCCATGGTTATCAGGTTCACGTTGGT
>CAYGNS010000463.1:0-1438 GCA_964351295.1 uncultured Gammaproteobacteria bacterium | reverse complement strand
CCCCAACAAACCCCTCCCTCGCGGTTCGGGGCTGTTGACCGACCCCAACTCAAACGTGCCGCAGATCCAGTTTAACTATTTACAAGCGCAGGCCGATATAGAAGATTGGCGGCAGTGCATTCGACTCACACGCGAAATTATGGGCCAAGCCGCGTTTGATGAATATCGTGGTGACGAAATACAGCCGGGATTAAAGATTCGCAGCGATGAGGAAATCGACGCATGGGTGCGTGCCAATGTGGAGAGCGCGTATCATCCCTCGTGTTCATGCAAAATGGGTGCGGATGATGACCCCTTCGCGGTGTTAGACGCGCAGTGCGCAGTGCGCGGCGTGGCGCAATTGCGGGTCGTGGATTCGTCGATTTTCCCGACCATCCCCAATGGCAATTTGAATGCGCCGACGATGATGGTGGCCGAGAAAGCCGCCGACATCATTCTAGGCCGACCCCCACTGGCGCCAACCGATGTGCCCGTGTGGATTGAGCCTAACTGGCAAACCGCTCAGCGTACCGCGCGGCCTCAACGCAGCTTAGAGAGTATCGAAGCCAAACTATTGCGAAAGCCAATTTAAAGCTTAGCGCTGAGGGGATCAGGGCGAGCAGCCGGAGCTTGTTGTGCGCTGAGCATCGCGGCACGGCGTAGTACCAATACTTTCAGACGCCATGCAGCGAAGGCACCCGATGCTCCCATCACGGCAATAATCGTGAAGTATAAATCTGATCCCGCTTTGCCGGGATACGCCGCAATCACGCGCGCTTCTAACGCGGGCAAGTAGATGTCGGGCGAAAAGGCCACGAGCGAAATAAAGCCGATGGCGAGACCTTTAATGCGGTTCGACACATTCGCGCTTTCTAAGGTTGCCCAGTAAACGCCGCGCACCGCATAAGTGAGAACCCCAATTAATAACACCATAAACAGCAACGCCGCTTGCCCTGCCGTGGTTGGCAAGATGGTTAAGCAGTAGAGTGCGATTGACGCAAGAATCATTAACCCACCGAGTACTTTTTCGCGGTCTAAAAAGTCACCGGCAAAGCCCGCCGTGACAGCACCAATGGGACGCATCCACAGCTTGGCTACCGTCACCCAACCTACCGCGACCGCCCCTAAGCCGTGATGGTTTTGTATGTAAGCCGAGAATGAATAAGTGGCAAAAAATAATTGGTAGCCCGTAAGAATACAGATGCAGCAAAGCCAAATTTCTTCTTTCTTGAGAATAGTTATAAGGTCACGAACCACATTGTAATCGAGCCCACTCGATTCTTCGTCTTCGGCGTGGTCGTTCAACACAAAGTAGGCAATGGGCGCCAACACCAGTTGCATTCCCACATACAACCAGATCACGCGGTTAAGGGCCGTGGGAGTATCTTCGCCCACGGTATTTAAAAAATAGCCAAACATACCGATAGCGATGGTTGCGAGAATCGCCTCTACCAAGCCC
>CAYGNS010000462.1:0-2724 GCA_964351295.1 uncultured Gammaproteobacteria bacterium | reverse complement strand
AGTCTGTTGTGCAAGAAGATGATGTTTTGAAATTAACCTTTAACGCAGATTCAGGGCCTCAGAACATTGTTCTTGAGATTGACGGCGACACGATGACCGGAAGTTGGTATGAATCAAATTTTGTAGAACCCGCAAAAATTGTTCTATCAAAAGAACAAGCGCAGCCATTAATTCAGGAGAAACGCGTTCTCATTGATGGTGAGGTTGGCAAGCTTGGCGCATCGTTGTTTCTGCCAGCCTGTTCAGGTGGTTGCCCAGGCGTTGTCTTTTTACATGGTTCTGGACCTCAAAGTAGGGACTCAAACAGGTTCGCAGCTCTTGCGTTTGCGCAGCAAGGAATAGCCTCCATCATCTATGACAAGCGCGGTATTGGTGAATCCGAAGGTGACTATACTAGTGTCACGTTCGAGGCTCTTGCCGCAGATGCTGTTCGTGCAGCGGCCTATTTGCACAAACAAAACAGGATAAGTTCTGTCGGCTTTTATGGGCATAGCCAAGGTGGTTGGATTGCTCCGCTGGCTGGCGCTGCTTGGAAGCACACCGCATTCGTTATAACTAGCGCCGGACCCGCTGTATCTCCGGCTCGTGAAGCCGAGTGGGATGCCGTATACCAATTGAGAAAGGCTAATATGTCCGTCGATGTTGAGCAGAAGGTACGATTGCTAATCCGGCAATGGCATTCTGGAATAAGGGAAGGCGATTGGTCGCAATTTAATCGTGTATTAAGTGATGCGCGAACCAGTTCTTGGTTCGAGAGCCTTAATCTGGAGAGATTTAAAGCTCCAGCTGACGAAGGTTTTGCTCGCGGATATCGCAGAATAATGGACTATGCGCCAATGGAAACACTAAGCTCAATTCAATTTCCTTTACTTGCCATACTCAGCCCCGACGATGAAAGCATTGATGCTGTGGAAACCGAGATCTTACTAAACACGTTAAAAGCCCAAGGACAGGATATTACAATTAGAACTTATCCTGGATACGACCACAGCATGCATCGTCTCGGTTTAGCGAACAGTCCAATTCGATGGCCTGGGTTTCCAGATGATTATTTCTCGTATCAGTCGTCCTTCATCCAAAGAGTCTCTGGTACTAGCGACAGCTTATAGATTAAGGGAAGAGCAAACAATTAACGGGCAAGTCAGAATGTAATTCCCCCATTCAATTTCATTCTTGGCGTGACACCACGAGTCGCCGAATGTGGTCGTTCATTATTGCTGATCCAACCAGAGTGTTTTGGGCCCAAAAAGTAACAAGTAAATAAAGAAGTTGCTGTCTGCATCACCAATTATGGTCTGCCGACTATAACTGAACATAAAACGAAGAAGATCACATTATGAATTTTAAGCAAACCGTTGTTTTGACATCTCTCTTTTTAGTGGCACTGCCAGCGCTCTCGAGTGATGTGCTCATTGAAAACGTAACGTTGATTTCCCCTGAGCGTAAGAGTGCGATGGCAAATGCCCATGTGCTAGTACAAAACGGCATTATCAGTGCTATTTCGTCGACCAAACAAAGTGTTGGCGATGACGTAGTCCGCATAGATGGAAGTAACCGTTTTCTTATGCCAGGATTAATCGACTCTCATGTGCATCTTGCTAAAGTGCCGAGTATGACGGGGCGACACAGATCGCAATACCCTGAAATGGTCACAGCCTTTCAGAAGCAGCAGCCTCGCAGTTTTCTATACTTTGGTTATACGAGTCTCGTTGATCTAAATGTGTTTTCGCCCCAGCAAATTAGTGATTTTGAACAACAGCCGCTGCACCCAGATGTATACACCTGTAGTCAGCACTTGGATATTGCAAATGGGCACGGCATGTTTGAGGAAGACCCTGCAACGCGTTTGAATGACAATCCAAACTTCTTGTATGACCATTATCAGCAGCAACATCTAGATGGCGACTTTGATCTAAGCAAGCATACGCCTAGGGCAACGGTAAAGCACATTAAGGATAGCGGCGGTATCTGCGTTAAAACGTACTACGAAAACGGTTATGGCGGTAGCGAAGTGGCTGACTATGATATTCCCTCTATCGAGATTATCCAGGATGTGGTTAAGGAAGCACGTAAGTTAAAAATCCCAACACTGCTACATGCGAATTCTTGGGAGTCACAACGTTTCGCACTTTTAGCGGACGTGGATATTATTGCCCACGGTATGTTTCATTGGGGAGAGTATCGCCACTCAACTGAGGTGCCGCCAGCTATTCGCGCTACGTTAAAACTTATTGCAGAGCGCGGCGTAGGCTATCAACCTACATTGCATGTTATTGATTCGCAACGAAGCATGTTCGACACAGAGTACTTGAACAATCCCTTGCTCAAAAAGGTTTTACCCGAGGCGTTGTTGGAGTGGTATAAGTCGGATGAAGGTAAGTGGTTCCATAAGCACATACTTCAATATTTTCCTCGACACCTGCATGAATTGAACAATGAACAGATGTATAAGTTGTTTGATAAATACTATCAAAAGAATGTGGAAGTTCTAAAAGTTCTAGCAGAATATGATGCAAATCTGCTGTTCGCAACTGATGGAATCATCGGTCAATCTTATGTTAACGCCCCAGGGTTGAGCGGGTATATGGAGATGCAAGCTTGGTTCAAGGCGGGCGTTTCCCTAGAAAAAATATTGCACGCGGCAACAATCAATAACGCCAAGGCCTTTCACTTAGACAAGTCTGTGGGCAGCATTGAGGTCGGCAAAAAAGCAAACCTTTTACT
>CAYGNS010000461.1:0-2725 GCA_964351295.1 uncultured Gammaproteobacteria bacterium | reverse complement strand
TTCTTTGATCACATCAAAGAACTTGCACAGAGTTTCATCTGGATCTGAGATTAAGTCGAAAGGAAATCCGTGTTTGTTGATAAAGTTAAGATGCGATTTGACGCTTTCGCGAGATACTCCGATCACCTCAGCATTGAGCTTTTGCAACGCGGGGTAGTGGTCTCTAAAGGCTTGCCCCTGAGTGGTACAACCGGGCGTACTGTCTTTGGGGTAAAAATACAGCACGAGAGCACGGCCCTTAAAACGGCTTAAGTTTATGTCTCCGTGCTGGCTCGTCGTTACGTTCAGATTGGGCAAAGAATCCCCTAATTTAATACTCATTACGTCATTCTTCCTAGTTGGTTCAAATTCAGGGCTAGCGCCCAAGTATATAACTCAATCAATCACCCGCCAGTGAAGTTGCTGGGCGTGCGCTCGAAGTCGTTCATCCGGAGTCACAGCAACCGGAGTGTCGACGTACTCGAGTAGTGGTAAGTCGTTGTAAGAGTCACTGTAAAATGTGCAGTGATCAAACTGTTTACGCGATTCCGCTAACCATTGTTTAACTCGCGCCACTTTGCCTGCTTTAAAACTCGGTGTGCCGAGTACCTTGCCGGTATAAGCACCTTTGTGAAACTCTGCTTGTGTTGCGATTAGGGTTGGAACTTTAAGCCGTTCTGCGATGGGCTGCGTAACAAAGTCGTTGGTTGCCGTTACTATCACGAGCTCATCCCCTTGCGTGCGGTGTTGCTCGATCAATTCAGGTTTGCCTGAGTTGATCATGGGCTCTATAACTGTGGCCATAAAATCATCACGCCAGGCGCGCAGTTGGCTTAATGAGTGGCGCTGCAACACCTCAAATTGATATTCACAAAACTCAATAATATCTAAGGTTCCCGCCACATACTGCGCGTAAAATTCGTCTTGTTTACGTTGTTGCACTTGCGCATCTACAGCGCCGACAGAAGCGAGATACATTCCCCAACCATGATCGCTATCGCCATTGAGTAAAGTGTGGTCGAGATCGAATAAAGCTAAATTCATGTTGGTTACAACGACGGTGTTAGAGTTGAGGGAAGTCGAATTGCACTGAAAAATAAGGGGTTAGCCAATAGCCGTGATCGACTCGTAAGGTTACCATGCCCTAAGATTCGGATGCACTGAACACAGCGCTTCATTATAATGTCCGCAAATAGAAAAAAAATGACGATCGCATCAATGCAGAATTTCGAACCAATTTTTGCGAATGACGGTTACCGCCCTAACGTTGGCATTATTGTTTGTAATGATCAGGGTCAATTGTTTTGGGCGCGCCGCATTAGTCACGACGGTTGGCAGTTTCCGCAAGGAGGCGTAGCTCGCGATGAAAGCTTGCTGGCGGCCATGTACCGAGAACTTGAAGAAGAAACTGGCATATTGCAGGCGCAGGTGGAGCTAATAGCGCATACTCAAAACTGGTTGCGTTACGACTTGCCAGCCACGCTGCTGCGCAATCAAAAGCGCCGGTTTATTCGTTCAAAACAACGCAGCCAAGTGTCGTTTCGAGGCCAGAAGCAGGTATGGTTCCTGTTGCACTTGCGCGAAGATGACTCCGTGGTTAATTTGGCTGCGGGCTCTCAAAAGCCTGAATTTGATGAATGGAAGTGGGTTGGCGCTGATTTCGCTCTGCAACACATTGTCGATTTTAAGCGGCCCGTCTATCAACAGGTGCTCGATGAACTAACTCCTTTCTTGCCCAATGCTTAATTGCTCTGGGCTTAACCTTCTTGGGCATAACCGTTCGGTCGGCCACTTTCGCTGCGCTGTAACCTTTTGACTAGCGGTGCTGAACCCGCAGCCGCAAAACCATGCAAACTCGTCACGCCAACCAAGGTGTCAGCAGAAACGTTAATTATGAAAACAAGAGTTTTGTTTGTGCTATCACTAATCGCTTCCAACGTTAAAGGCAGGGGACTTCGCCGTCGTCGCGTAACTGTGCTTGCACAGCGGTTAATCGCGGTCTGTGCATCGAGTCACACTAAATGCGACAACTGGGACCACCGCCCAAAGCCGCGACAATCGCGTGTCTTGGCTGCGCTCGTGGGTTTTTTAGCGATTACGTCCTTTAGTTGTAGTTGGGTGATCGCCGCCGAGCTGTCACGTCAAGATGTTGCCGATATTTTGACGCCGTATGCGCTCAATAATCAATTCCCAACGACACTTAACGCTGGGCCTGTCCACGGGCCCGTGTACTTCAGCTATACGTTTGATAAAGACCTGCACGATAAAATGGCAAAGGTCTATTTGCAGTATCAACCCGACTACGCCTGTTTCGTTGCCATGGATGCGCAGACTGGTGAAATTATCAATTTAACGAGCTTTTTAAAGGAGCGTGAGCCGATTGAGAATTTGGTATTGCGCGCGGATTATCCCGCGGCGTCGATTTTTAAATTTGTGACCGCAGCTGCCGCACTTGACTCGAATAAGTTGTCGCCCACGTCAGTGATTCCGTATAACGGTAAGTCTACCTCCTTGTACAGGCGGCAGGTATTCCAGCATGTGGACAACAAATGGACGCGACGGCCTTCTTTTACTGAAGCGTTTGCTCGTTCGATTAATCCCGTATTTGGGCGGGTTGGCGCGCGTGTGCTAGGCGAACAAACCTTAAGCGACTATGCACAACGTTTTGGATTTGGTGCCAGCATTCAGAGTGACCTTAATCTGCCGATTAGTCAGATCCATTTGGGCTTACAAGATGAGTGGGAGT
>CAYGNS010000460.1:0-2725 GCA_964351295.1 uncultured Gammaproteobacteria bacterium | reverse complement strand
AATTGGTGCCACCCGACGGAAAACACTTCTTCGAATGAACGAAACCGATAAATATCCTTCAATTCACTCAGGCTCGCCACAAAGTCTTAATTTATGCACTTATTAATCTCGTTAAAAAGCGGATTCCTGACAGTCAGCGTTACGCGAAACTTGATCCGTTCATTCATTTTCGCCCTGATAACTCTATTTGCCCTAATAACCGCTCCGATACTCCACGCGCAAACCAACAGAGTTGTGGTTGTGCCTCTAGCTGGAGACTCGATCGATTCAACGTTAATCCCTGTAGTGGTTGGCACTGTTTTAAGTCCGGGCGGTTATTTAGGTGTTGGGGTGACGAATATGACCAATCCAAGTACTGGCCTTTACGCCATTGAAGTAAGCAGCGATATTGGTGAGCACCCCGTCGTATTAATTACACCTCAATCGACAGATTACACAGCCAACTACTCCCCCTCGGCTGGAATCATTACTGTTCGACTATTCGACTCTAGCGGCACCCTTTCAGATGGCAGCTTCAGTATCGTGGTGTACAAACAGGCAGCGGCAACGCCGAAATAGTTCTGTAAGCCTGAGAAACTCACCTGAGTGTGTAGGGAAGCTAATTTTACTGCCCGCGTAATTTGTATCCGCTTTTGAGTAAGTGTGTGCACGCAATTGAAACGATTAACGTAAACAACACCATCACAGCAAAACTCACCCAAAGCAATTGATCAGACTGACCAAAAAACCCATATCGAAAACCATCGATCATATAAAAAAATGGGTTCCACTTGGATAACTCATACCAAAGCGGGGGCAGCGACTTTATGGAGTAAAAAACTCCACTCAAAAAAGTCAGCGGCACAATCAGAAAGTTTTGAAATGCGGCAATTTGATCAAATTTCTCGGCCCATATTCCGGCAATTAAACCCAACGCCCCCATCGCAAAGCTGCCCAGCACCGCGAACCCAACAATAATAAAGGGATTGTGTACGGGAACGTCAGCATAAAAAATTGCCAACAACAAAACGCCTACTCCCACCACTAAACCGCGCGCTATAGCGGCCGCGATGTAGGCAATAAACAGTTCGAGCTCGGATAAGGGAGGCAGCAGGATAAAAATAATACTGCCCATGACCTTGGACTGAATCATGCTAGACGAGCTGTTGGCGAAGGCATTCTGAATGACCGCCATCATCAATAAGCCCGGAATTAAAAAAGTGACGTAATCGACGCCAGGGAACACTTCTACCTTGCCTTGTAACACGTGCCCAAACACCAATAGGTACAAAAGCGAAGTAAGCACTGGAGCAAGCACGGTTTGCAGCCACACTTTCGCAAATCGCGCGAGCTCCTTTCGAAATAGCGTATAACACGCATAGCCGTTCATCGCGCGCTCCGTTAAACCTTAGCGCGCAACGGCGGTTGCTTGCCCGTCATCTGTACAAACACGTCTTCTAGATTGTCATTGACGACCGACACAAAAATGATCTCTAGGCCATGCGCCCGTAGTTGATCAAGGATCTGCATAACCGAATCTTGATCGCGGTGCAGCGTTAACTCTAGCTCAGTGGCCTCGCACCGAATTATGCGCTCTTGCAGAGAGCTTGGAACCGAAACAATATTGAGCCGAGTCTTGATTAACAACTTGCTGCCAAGGCCGCGCGCCAACAAGGCTTGCTTAGATTCAAGAGCAACAATCTGGCCGGTATCAATAATCGCAATTCGATCGCACAGCGCTTCGGCCTCTTCTAGGTAGTGCGTGGTCAAGACTACGGTGGTGCCTTGCGCATGTAGTTGTTTTATAAACTTCCACATCGATTGACGCAATTCAACATCAACCCCAGCGGTGGGTTCATCGAGCACCAATACCCGCGGTTTGTGAACCAAGGCTTGCGCGATCAGCACGCGCCGCTTCATCCCGCCTGAGAGCTTGCGCAAATTGGTGTCGGCCTTGTCTAGCAGGTTTAAATTAGTTAACAACTCGTCGATCCACTGTGCATTATTACGGATGCCAAAGTAGCCCGACTGAAACTGCAGTGTTTCCCGCACGCTAAAAAAGGGGTCGATAACAACTTCTTGCGGCACCACCCCTAAATGTCGACGAGCTGAACGAAAATCGGCGTGCACGTCGGCGCCGAGCACAGCAAGCGTTCCCGCATCTACTTGAATTAAGCCAGCTAATGCGCTGATTAACGTTGATTTGCCGGCCCCGTTAGGGCCGAGCAAACCGAAAAACTCACCCTCTTGAATAGAGAAGCTAACCCGATCGAGAGCTTGCAGCGTGCCGTAGCGCTTGCTTACTTGCTCAACGCGAACGGCTTGCATTTAGATTGCGTTCTTGGATTTCAGGTCGGCGATTAAACCATCGACACCTTTAGTATCGAGGGTGTTTTTAAAAGTGGCGCGATAGGTTGATATAAAATTGATCCCAGCCACCTCGATGTTATAGGCGCGCCATTGCGTATCACGACGGTTACTCATATGTAAATTAATTGCATACACCTCGCCTTGTGCGGAGACCAATTCGGCTTTAACCAGAACGCGATCACTGTCTGGCGTGGTGCTCATAGGCAAGTAATTAACTTTTTCGTTGCCCGTGTACTCAAGCAATGCAGTCGCGTAAGTACGCATCAAAAAGGTTTGAAATTCTTTGGCAAACGCTTCTATCTGTTCTGGCGTGGCAGAATTGGAATAAGACCCAAGAATCAAGCGCGCCATGCGAGGCACGTGCACTGCGGGGATT
>CAYGNS010000459.1:519-2733 GCA_964351295.1 uncultured Gammaproteobacteria bacterium | reverse complement strand
GATGGAAGCGCTGCTGCGACAAATCACCAAAGCCTCCAGCCTTGTTTCGTCCACTATTGTGGTTTCGTCGTTCTGCAATTTAACTTTGGGCGAAAGTTACATATCCATGATTTTAACGGGCCAGATGTTCCGACAAAAATACGATGATCTTAAAATAGATCGCTCCGTACTGTCGCGCTCGCTTGAAGAAGGCGGCACATTGATCACCCCTTTAATCCCGTGGACCACAACGGGGGTTTTCTTTGCCGCCACGTTGGGCGTGAGTACGCTCGATTATTTCGCGTGGTCTCTGCTCAATTTAATTAATCCCCTTATGGGCATACTGTTCGCTTACTTAGGGGTTGCCATTTGGCGCAGCAAGCCAGAAATTCTAGATAACGAGCACACCGCGATGGATCCCACCGCCAAACTATAAAGAGTTTAGAAACTTTGAAGATCTTAAATAGGCGCGCTATTGCTAACCGCCACGCAGCCACTTCCAACGTCGATCACGAATAATTTGCTGCGCCGCATTATGCCCAGGCGCGCCCGTAACACCGCCGCCGGGATGCGTGCCACTGCCACACATATACAAATTTTTCAGTGGTGCCCGATACGCCCCATTACCCAGCACCGGTCGAGCCGAGAACAATTGATCCAGACTCATTCGACCATGAAAGATATCGCCTCCGATCAAGCCGAACTTGTGCTCGAGATCTAAGGGGCTGAGCATTTGCCGGCCGAGTATCGATGCTTTAAAACCCGGCGCATAAGCCTCTACCGTATCGATAATATGGTCGGCGGCTCGCTCTCGCTCTTGCTCCCACGAACGTCCATCGGGCAACGCGTACAAAAACTGTTGGCAAAACAAGCTGGCCACATGTTGGCCCTCTGGGGCAAGCGTGGAGTCCAACGTAGAAGGGATCAACATCTCCACAATCGGGCGCTGCGCCCAACCGTCACGCTTGGCCGTTGCCCAAGCGGCATGCATATAGTCTAGGCTCGGTGCCATGATGATCCCTGAGGTTAGATAATTGGTGGCCTCGGGTTCCGCGGTTGGCGCCTGCAAAAACTGCGGCAACTCGCTGAGTGCCACATTCATCCTAAAGGTCGCTGAATGCGATTGATACTGGGTGATACGATTTCGAAAATCAGTATCCAAATGCGCAGAGTCGAGTAGCTTCTCAAACAAAATCTTGGGATGCACCGAAGACGCCACAATAGGCGCATTTATTACGGCCTCGGCTGTACGCACCCCCGTGACCGTGCCCGCCACAACGTCAATACCCTCTACTGGAGTCTCGGTTCGTATTACCACCCCCGCTTCCTCGCAGGCTGCGCGCATAGCTTGTGTGATTGCGCCCATACCGCCAATCGCGTGCCCCCACGCTTCGCGAACACCGGCGGCCTCGCCAAACACATGGTGTAAAAGCACATAGGCCGAACCGGGTTCATAAGGAGATGCAAAATTACCGACTACTGCATCAAAGCCAAATAAGGCTTTAACTCGGCTATTCTCAAAATAATAGTCAAGAATCTCGCCGGCTGACTTAGTGAAGAAAGCCAGCAAATCTCGCTGTGTGGTTAAGCTCAATTTTCGCGCTATTCGAGCCGATTTAAGTAAACTCAACACATCTTGCAAACCGCCCCCCGCATTCGGGGGCGCAATCAATAAAAACTCGCGCAAACAATCCACAACTTTTTCTAGGGTCGCTTGATACTCGGAATAGCGGCGCGCGTCATGCTCAGAATGCCGCGCGATTTCGCGCAGAGTTAGACCATTTCGTCCTGACAAGAGATAGCCGCTATCATTAGGAAGAAAATTGTCGACCTTACGCAGTACCACTTGCAGCCCATGCCGCTCTAAGTGCATGTCTGTAATCACTTTAGGCTGAAGCAATGAAACCGTGTACGCGGCTACCGAGTTACGAAATCCTGGATGAAATTCCTCGGTTAGAGCCGCCCCCCCAACCTCGCGACTGCGCTCTAACACCACGGTTCGATATCCTTTGCGCGCCAAGTAATAAGCGCACACTAAGCCGTTGTGCCCAGCGCCAATGATGGCTACATCAAAGTTTTCAGTTTTTTTCATAAATGTGAAGAAGTGCTTGCGAAGAGTTGCTGCGCTAAAGTGAGCAAACCGGTCAATGTGACCAACGAGTGTGACTAAAGGGCCGGGGGCGTGCCGGCATAATACAAAAGCTCACAACCTAAACGGAATCACTGTGTAAAAAG
>CAYGNS010000459.1:0-509 GCA_964351295.1 uncultured Gammaproteobacteria bacterium | reverse complement strand
CTCCCGCCCACACAGACGACCCCCCGGGCCACACGGGCCGCCGGCGGGGAGGCATCATACACAACCCCACAACCTAAACCCAATCACAGTGTAAAAAGACTGTTGCAGCAATCATGTTTGCTTGGGCAACTTCACTTTAAACTGACAATACTGCCCGTCAACAGAGCGCACCGACACCTTGCCACCCGACGCTTTAAGTAGACTTTTCACCTGACTCAAACCCCGCCCCTTAGCGTCATTGTCGGGCTTATCACGTGCATCTTGATCGGGCTCAGTGTAGAACCCTTCTGCAAATATGCATCGGAGTAAATCCCCCCGATTTATTTCCTGGTTGGTAAGTTCAATAAGCCCCCGTTCAATGGCCGTGTTGCGTATTTGCGTAAAATCTAAGCCTTTGCCATCGTCACGAACTGACAACCAAACCGTCTGATCACTCTCGGCAAACTCAACCTCCATAGGACCCAACCGTGCTTTATGCATACGCATGAGCTGACCGGCCAGCTCAAAGC
>CAYGNS010000458.1:0-2735 GCA_964351295.1 uncultured Gammaproteobacteria bacterium | reverse complement strand
CTCACAACTGACTCAACGCAGGCAGTCGTTAATCTTCGAGCTGGAGTTCTGCTGTAGCGAGACGATTGCATAACGAAGATCCACTATGTGTAATTCCCCTAATAACTAGTTGACATAGGAATTAGAAAATTCACATACTCTAACCAAGATCATTACTTGGCTTCCTGCGGTCACCTTAAGCATGTCTCAGATAAGATGGTACTTTGCAAACCAAAGTGATTTTTTAGTAGTTGTCTCCTATAGACCAGTCAGGGTGGGGGTGGGATTTGTTTAGATTGACCAAATTCGGATTGTACAGATATGGCGCGATTGATCGCGCGGCATTATTCGTACTGATTTTTGGGTTGGGTATATTCAGCTATGCGAATAGTGCCTTGAGTAGCCCTCAGTATGGTCCTATGAAAACCAGCCGATTGTGTTCACCAATGGTGGAATACAACGGCGAGATGTATTTTTGTTATGACCACCCTCGATTCGGCCGCGAACTTCATCGAACCAACGGTGAGCAATACGATACTCGCATGGTTATCGATATCGACCCAGGTCCAGGAAGCTCGAGTCCAGACGCGCTATTCGTTTGGAAAAACGAACTTTACTTTGTTGCTGAAAACACGCCTACAGGAACGAGCCTCTGGAAAACGGATGGCACAGCCACTGGAACTCGTCGAATTAAGAGCCTACCTAATCTCGCGCATCCTGGTCTGCAGATTGAGCAGATCGCAAAATCTGATCAAATGGTTGCGTTTTTAACCCCGTCTAAAATCGGCGACGTGGTCATTGCTACTGATGGCAGCGCAGCGGGTACGTTTGAACATTCGTCGCTGCTCAGTGTTGCCGTTAAAAATCAAAAAATCTATGCGGTTGAACAAATTGATCGGGGCTGGAATGCAAGTCTAAACGAGCTTCGACCCGACGGTAGTCTGGTTAAGCTTTGGGAGACGTCGGTTCCAACAGCCATGTGCTATTTTAATATTATCAACGAGTTTGAACAGACTAATCGTGTTTTATTTAGCTATTACGATGGTTGTTCCTATGGCAGGGACATTTACGTTGCCGTCGATATCGATACTGGAGTAGCCGAATTTCTCGAGCCTCTAAGGTATGCATATCTCGGGGCAAAAGGGACAGATCAGGTCTATTTTTTAAACCGAGAACTTAACGAAGTGGTGAAAACTGACAATTTTATAGATTTCGAGGTAATTCCAAGACTCGAAACCCCCAAGCGCTCCTCGCTCCTAGCATTGCGTTCAGACAAGGTTTTTTATCCTTTAGGTGGTATTTCCCGTAATGTCGCCGTTGTCGACACGAAGGATTCGGTCACCTATGTCGCTAACGTTGATGACAGTTTGTTGTTGGAGGGTTATAGGAGCCTCTCTGAACAAGACCGAGCAAAGAATGTTCGAGCCGATGGAAGTTTTGTTGGTTTGGGTGTTGGCGCGCAAAAAAAGAGTGTGGTTTTCTCAAACGGATCTGCTGGCAACTTGACTGTGGTAAAAGAGTACAACGGTGCTTTTCTTAAGACCTTGGGGTACGTCGCATCTGGGTCTAAATTGTATTTCGTCGAGGCGACTGACAACGAGTTTACTGGCCATTTAGATGTTTCGGATGGAACAGTTTCTGGCACGCGTAGGCTCAATTTAGGCTTAGCAGGTCAGATTCGCAATATTGAAAGGTTAGGCAGCGAGGGTGATCGTTTTTATTTCGCGACCTTTTTGAACGATGACGGTATTGTTCAATCACCTGTCGCAAACACGGCGATGTGGCATACAAAGGGCTCTGCCTCGACCACCTACATGCTTTACTTGAGTGACGATTACAGAGCTCCTGTTACTTATCTTCCGCCGATCATTGATTTACTTATCGACTAAGGATTGAAAAATGGTGGGCCCACCTGGACTCGAACCAGGGACCAATGGATTATGAGTCCACTGCTCTAACCAACTGAGCTATAGGCCCTTACATTTTTAACAAAACCTATTCTACTAAGGCGTCTTCGACGCCTAACCAATGGATTAGTGCCCATCGTGCGACGACCGCTGTCTACCCAACTGAGCTATAGGCTCGAAATTGCGGGGCAATACTACAAAAAACTGCTGTAATAAGAAAGCCCTATTGCTCGCGGTCTTGCGACTCAAGCAATAGGGCTTAATTTGTTGCGGGTCTTATCCTTGTTCTAAAAAGCTCTTTAGATGCTCTGACCGTGATGGGTGGCGCAGCTTGCGTAGTGCTTTGGCTTCGATTTGACGAATGCGCTCACGCGTAACATCAAACTGCTTGCCCACTTCTTCGAGAGTATGGTCGGTGTTCATGCCAATACCAAAACGCATTCTTAGTACCTTAGCTTCTCTTGGCGTGAGGCTTTCGAGAATCTCTGACGTGGCGAACAGCAGTCCAGAGGTGGTCGCAGCTTCCATGGGTGCTTCAACATTTTTATCTTCGATGAAATCGCCGAGTGATGAGTCTTCGTCATCGCCAATCGGGGTTTCCATTGAGATAGGCTCTTTCGCAATTTTTAACACTTTGCGAACTTTGTCTTCCGGCATTTCCATGCGTTCGGCGAGTTCTTCAGGTAGTGCTTCGCGGCCCTTTTCTTGCAGAATTTGGCGCGAAATGCGATTCAGCTTGTTGATGGTTTCAATCATATGCACAGGAATACGAATAGTGCGGGATTGGTCGGCAATCGAACGCGTAATAGCTTGGCGAATCAACCAAGATGCGTAGGTCTAGAACTTGTA
>CAYGNS010000457.1:0-2741 GCA_964351295.1 uncultured Gammaproteobacteria bacterium | reverse complement strand
TGCTAATGCTGTATTTAAACAGCGCACTAGATGCCGCGGCGTTCTCGTAGTGGTTCACACGCACGAGCGCCATGGCCAGAAAATCAGTCAAGGCCCAAGTGTTAGACGATGGCTCGTCGTGAAGCGTTACGTGTACACAAAACTGAGAGCTCGCTTGGTCACGTAATGTGGCGAGTAGGTTTTTGCCGATGGGTTTCTCGAGTGTTTCTAATACGCCACTTACGATGGCTAAGTCGCAGCGCGGCAGGTCTGCAAGTTGGGTGCGCCATTGATCGCCCGGGATGGATACCACGGAAATTTCGGTACCCAGTAAGGCTTGCTGGGCAACATAGTCGTCTGCAATATCGACAGGAACATCGCCGAGCAATACAATCCGACAGGGCTGCGCGATGGCGATTAAGGTTTCGATGTCAAAACGGGCTGCGAGGGGTAGAGACATTCTGATTAAAGGTCTATTTAGGTGAAGAAGAGAGAGATTGCTTTCGCGCAAGTTTACCAGACAGAGTAAACTACCCACATGCCAATAGCTTACTGAATCAGTAAGGCCTGTTATTTAATTTTATACACCCATTATGTCTGAGCTTAACGTGATCGAACGTCAGCCTTTAGCCGATTTTGCGGAAAAGGCATATTTAAATTATTCCATGTACGTGATCTTAGACCGTGCGCTGCCGTTTATCGGTGACGGTCTGAAGCCAGTGCAGCGGCGCATTGTTTATGCGATGTCTGAATTGGGTTTGCACAATGCGGCCAAATATAAAAAGTCAGCTCGCACGGTCGGTGACGTGCTCGGTAAATACCATCCGCATGGCGATAGCGCATGTTACGAAGCGATGGTGTTGATGGCGCAACCCTTTAGTTATCGTTATCCGCTTGTTGATGGACAGGGTAACTGGGGATCAACCGACGATCCCAAAAGCTTTGCCGCAATGCGTTACACCGAGTCGCGCCTCGCGCCATATGCGCAAAGCTTGTTGTCCGAACTTGGTCAAGGCACGGTTGAATGGCAACCAAACTTTGATGGCAGACTGGTTGAGCCTGTATCGCTGCCGGCGCGCCTAGCTAATATTTTGCTTAACGGTGGCGCGGGAATTGCGGTGGGCATGGCCACCGATATACCGTCGCATAATATCCGCGAAGTGGTTGCAGCATGTGTGCATCTACTCGAGAACCCGCGTGCGACTGTGGCTGAGCTTGCCGAGTTTATTCTGGGTCCTGACTTCGCGAGTGAGGCCGAAATTATTACGCCCCGCGAGCAAATTATCGAAATGTATGCAACCGGCAATGGGTCGGTGCGCCAACGTGCTGTGTACATTAAGGAAGAGGGCAATGTCATTATTAATGCCTTGCCCTACCAAACGTCGGGCGCCAAAGTGTTAGAGCAAATTGCTGCGCAAATGCAGGCCAAGAAGTTGCCTATGGTGAGCGATTTGCGTGACGAATCAGATCAAGACAATCCGATACGCTTGGTGGTTGTGCCGCGCTCGAATCGAGTTGATCTAGACGAACTGATGAGCCATCTATTCGCTACCACGGATTTGGAAAAAAGCTATCGCGTGAATATGAATATGATCGGCCTAGACGGTCGCCCGCATGTTTATGATTTGCGTCAATGTTTAAAAGAATGGCTTAGCTTCCGTCTTGAAACGGTGCGCAAACGGCTACAGTTCCGTTACGACAAAGTTGTTGATCGCTTGCATATTTTAGAGGGCCTGCTGGTGGCCTATCTGAATATTGACGAAGTGATTCACATTATTCGTACCGAAGATCAGCCGAAAATGGCGCTCATGGAGCGCTTTGGTATTAGCGAGCGGCAAGCTGACGCGATTTTAGAAATTAGATTGCGCCAATTAGCCAAGCTTGAAGAAATCAAGATCCGTGGTGAACAAGACGAACTGGAAAAAGAGCGGCAACGCTTGGAGCTTTTGCTTAGCTCGGAAGCGCGACTTAAAACGCTGGTCAAAAACGAACTGCAAAGTGATGCCGAGGAATTTGGCGACGCGCGCCGTTCGCCACTCATTGCGCGTGAAGCGGCAAAGGCCATTGATCATAGCGAGCTTATTCCTAGCGAACCCATAACCGCCGTATTGTCTGCGCAAGGTTGGGTCCGTGCGGCGAAAGGACACGATATCGATCCGAAGGAACTGAGCTACAAATCAGGTGATAGCTTTTTATCCGCCGCGCAGGGACGCACCAGCCAAGCGTTGATCGCATTGGATTCGACTGGGCGTACTTATAGTATCGCGGCGCACAAACTACCGTCGGCGCGTGGCCAGGGCGAACCGCTAACAAGCTCAGTTTCTCCTCCGTCGGGTGCCACCTTTGCAGCCGTCATGATGGGAGCCGAGAGCGATCAGTACCTTGTGCTCAGTGATGCCGGTTATGGTTTTATTTGCGCGCTAGAGGACATGCTAACCAAGAATAAAAAGGGCAAAGCCACGTTAAGTGTGCCTAAAGGCGCGCAAGCGCTTCGCCCGAGTAGAGTGAACGACCTGGACAGCGATTATGTCGCGGTAGTGACTACGGCCGGATATCTCGCCATTTATGCCGCCAATGAGTTGCCGACGCTGGGCAAGGGTAAGGGCGTAAAGCTCATTAACATACCGGCGAAGCTCTTGAAGAGTCGCGATGAGTACCTTTTAGGAGCCACCATCTTTAAGAACGGGCAGCACGTGCTCATCCATTCTCGTAAGCGGTATTTGCGCTTAAAATTGCATGACTTAGCTCGGTATGGAGGCGAG
>CAYGNS010000456.1:0-2763 GCA_964351295.1 uncultured Gammaproteobacteria bacterium | reverse complement strand
TGCATATATCGCCCATGATCATGAACGTAGCTGTTCCCCGCGAAAAACACTCGCTTAGATTGGGACAGGCCGCCTCTTCGCAAACCGTATGTAAATTGTTGTCACGTAACTTTTGTTTGAGCCCTTGCACTTTATTGCCTTGGGGCAGGCGAATACGAATCCAGTCAGGTTTGCGTAGCGGATTGGTAGTGGGCTCGATCTTGATTGGAATCCGTGCCATTTTCTCGGCACCGCGTAGTTTTTCGCCAGGAACGATCGCTTTAGGTCTGCTTTTCAATGCGTCACTTTGCATAGTTTGTAATTACTCTTTGAAGTTAGGGGAGGGCGTTTGCACCAGTACGCGCAATATCGCTTGCCCGCGCAGCGAATTCCGCTCATTGTACTGCTTTCGACACTATTTAAGGTCGTGCGTTAAGATCGTGCGTCAGGTACTTGGAGGCGGTATCTAGGTAGCCGCAACAAGCATCGATCACGCTTTTCCGTGAAACAATCAGTATACTAACATTTATGCAGCAAGACCTCAGCAAGCAAGAAGATTTGGAGCATCTGCTGCGCCACTTTTATGAATTGGTGCTGACCGATGCCATTATCGGTTATCTGTTTATCGATATCGCCAAAATTGATCTCGAAGCGCACTTACCCAAAGTGGTAGCATTTTGGCACGATCTTATTTTTGCCAGTAATGACTACAGTGGTGGTCTTTATGCTGCACACCTTGGCGTGCACAAACAAGTGCCGCTCAAACCAGGACACTTCGCACGCTGGCTGTATTTACTAGAGCAAGCAATGAGTGAATGTGGCTATAGTGGAGCGAATGCTGATCGGATGATAGTCCTTGCGCACCGAATCGCTAAAAGTATGAGTGCCGCACTCAGCGAACAGCGTCGCGACACCTTAGTGTTAAGTCTCAAAGAACTCAGTGATCCCCCGCACGAATCCTAACTGAGGTGCCATTAAAGGCCGCTTTTCAAACCAAAATCGGCCCTTTGTGCAACTGCGATGAACGCATTCATTAGACCGCTTTACGCGTAAACACCGGCTTTTGTGGTTGTGAAAGTTCGGGATTAAATCGATAACCATCTAAAGCAAATTCTGTGAGCCCAGCGGCGTCGTTGATCCGCTCTTTAATAACCCATGCCGCCATTAAACCACGCGCCTTTTTAGCGAAAAAGCTGATCATCTTATATTGTCCATTTTTCCAATCGCGAAACGCTGGGGTTACCAACTCGGCCGCTAAGTCCTTTTTCTTTATAGCTTTAAAATATTCATTAGATGCGAGATTCAACAGGATCGCTGAGCCACTTTTAGCTACGGCTGAGTTGATATTATCGGTGATCTGCGTCCCCCAGAACTGATACAGATTGTCCCCGCCAGGGTGTTGTAATGCAGTGCCCATTTCGAGTCGATAAGCTTGCATAAGGTCTAAAGGCCGTAGCACCCCATATAACCCCGATAGAATACGTAGATGATCTTGAGCAAAGGCCAGATCAGATTCAGCAAGGGATTTTGCATCTAAGCCAACATACACATCACCTTTAAATGCAAACAACGCGGCTTTGGCATTTTTAGCCGTGAACGGGCGTTCCCATTTATGGATACGTTCTACATTGAGCTCCGCAAGTTGTGGGCTAATTCCCATCAATTGCTGCAGATCATCGGGTGACTTGGTGCTTAAAACGTCGATGAGTGACTCACTCGCATCGAGCATGGCAGGTTGTGTATGCCGTTTGCTAGGTGAAGGCGATTCAAAGTCGAGTGTTTTGGCTGGAGATAGTACAGTTAACATAGTATTTACATCGTAAGGTGAATATGAATGGCTGAGTTTGCATCCTCGTTATGAGGCCTTCTGCGCTAACAATGGACCAAGATATTGCCCCGTAAAAGACGCCTTTACGGTAGCGATGTGTTCTGGCGAGCCTTCGGCGATGATTTCGCCACCGCCGCGACCGCCTTCGGGTCCTAAGTCGATGATCCAGTCTGCCGTTTTGATTACGTCTAGATTGTGTTCGATCACGACGATGGTATTACCCGCATCGCGCAGCGCATTCAGAACCTCTAGGAGTTGCCTAATATCGTGAAAGTGCAGTCCTGTGGTTGGTTCATCTAAAATATATAAGGTTTGGCCTGTATCTCGTTTCGAGAGCTCGCGTGCCAATTTAATACGCTGAGCCTCGCCGCCTGATAGCGTAATCGCACTTTGGCCTAACTTAATATACCCGAGGCCGACCGACATCAGCGTTTCGAGCTTTTTATTGATATTCGGTACAGCACTGAAAAAGCCCACCGCGTCTTCGATTGTCATGTCGAGCACATCGTGAATATTCTTGCCCTTATAGCGAATGTCCAGTGTCTCGCGATTGTAACGGGCCCCTTTGCACACATCGCAGGCCACATATATGTCGGGTAAGAAGTGCATTTCCACCTTGATCAAGCCATCACCTTGGCACGCTTCGCATCGACCGCCTTTAACATTAAACGAGAAGCGTCCGGGTTTGTAACCGCGCGCTCGCGCTTCGGGCGTATTTGCAAAAAGTTCCCGAATAGGGGTGAACAGCTGCGTATAGGTCGCTGGATTTGAACGCGGCGTACGTCCAATAGGGCTTTGATTGATATCCACGATCTTGTCGACCTTTTCGAGCCCCGTAATTTGCGTGTGGGGCGCGCATTCAAGTCGACTTTTATTGATTTTTTGCGCAGCAGCAGGATATAGAGTGCCATTGATTAACGTGGATTTTCCTGAGCGTGACAGGCCCGTCCCACACG
>CAYGNS010000455.1:0-2766 GCA_964351295.1 uncultured Gammaproteobacteria bacterium | reverse complement strand
TGCGGATTTGTTTGCTGGCCTTTTTTGCCATCTTCGGGGCCACTGCAATTGCCTTCAAGGCGTATTTTCTCGGCATTTGGGACTACCTAATAGCACTGCCAAGCATGTCGCTCACAGTATGGAGTGACGACGGAACCGAGATTGGTAATGCCTTGGCCGGCTGGCAGGCCGATTGGTCAATCTTTTATTGGGCGTGGTGGATTGCCTTTGCTCCGTTTGTTGGTTTGTTTTTAGCGCGGGTATCGCGGGGGCGCAGCATACGCGAATATGTATTCGGCGCCATGATCGTAAGTTCCCTAATGTGTTTTACTTGGTTCGCGTTAGCGGGCGGTACGGCCATTGATCTGGAGCTGCGTGGTATTGCCGACGGTAGTATTGTAGGCGCGCCGATTTCCGCGCAACTGTTCGAGACCATCAACTTAATGTTAAGCCCCGAGCTGGCGATTGCTATGAGCGTAGTGATCGTAATCCTATTGCTTACCTATTTGGTAACGTCCGCCGACTCGGCCATTTTAATCATTAACACCATAGCCTCGGCCGGCGATCAAACACGCAAGCATCCGTTTCACATCATAGTGTGGGGTTGTATTTATGCGGCGGTTATTGGCACCTTGCTCATTGTGGGTGGGATGGACGCGTTGCGTTCGGCCATGCTGATCGGCGCCTTGCCGTTTTCCATCGTTATGGCGTTGATGGCTATTGGTATGCTCAAGTCTATCGTTATTGACAAAAAGCGCTAACCCTACGCGCTGATTCTTAAAGTCGCGCGTAATAACCGCGAATAAAAAAGGGGGCAACCGTATTTCGGTCGCCCCCTTTGTTTATCGCACTCGTCTAGCGCATTAAGCAAGCACCGTTAGCGATACGCGGCTAACTCCTTACGTGCTACTTGCATGCGATGTACGGCATCGGGGCCATCGGCAAAACGCAGGGTACGCATTTGCGCATACATTTCGGCGAGTGGTGAGTCTTGTGATACGCCAACGCCGCCGTGCATTTGCATGGCTTCGTCAATCACTCTAAGCGCCATATTGGGTGCCGCAACTTTAATCTGCGAAATCCACGGGGCGGCTGCAGCCATGTCACCTTGATCCATCATCCACGCCGCTTTTAAACACAATAAGCGGGCTTGTTCGATTTCGATTCGGCACTGCGCAATAATGTCGTAGTTGGCACCTAATTTGGCCAAAGGCTTGCCAAACGCGGTGCGTGCCAGCGAGCGCTCGCACATCAACTTTAAGGCACGTTCGGCTTGGCCAATAGCGCGCATACAGTGATGAATACGGCCAGGGCCTAAGCGGCCTTGGCTTACTTCAAAGCCACGCCCTTCGCCTAGGAGCAAAGCCGATTTGGGTACGCGCACATTTTCAAAGCGAATGTGCATGTGTCCATGGGGTGCATCGTCACTACCAAATACGTGCATGGCGCGCAGGATGGTAATACCTGGGGTATCGGCGGGCACAACAAACATAGAGTGGCGTGCATGCCGAGGTGCTTCGTCGCCTGCGGTCTTGGCCATCAAGATATACACTTTGCAGCGTTTATCGCCAGCGCCCGAGGACCAGTATTTCTCGCCATTGAATACCCACTCGTTGCCTTCTAAACGCCCGCTAAATTCTAGGTTAGTGGCGTCTGACGAAGCCACGCCAGGTTCAGTCATCAAGTAAGCCGAGCGAATTTTGTGCTCCAATAAAGGCGCTAGCCACTCATCTTTGTGCTCTTGGGTGCCGTAGCGTTCCAATACTTCCATATTGCCCGTGTCGGGCGCAGCGCAGTTAAACACTTGCGGGCCGAGTGTGCACCAACCCATTTGCTCGGCAAGGTGCGCATACTCAACGGTGTTCAATCCATAGCCGTGATCAGAATTGGTTAACCAAAAGTTCCACAAGCCCTCTTTACGCGCTTTGGCTTGCAGGGTGTCTAAAATTTCCTGCTGGCGGGCGGTGAGCGTAAAGCGGTCGGGGCCCTTGCCTACTTCGGCGTGAAACTCTTCGTCAAGAGGCATAATTTCCTCTTGCATCATCTGGGTGATCTTGGCCAATAGTGGCTTAACTTTGTCTGAAATTCCTAAGTCCATAATGCTCTTCTCCTAAATGCTAATTAATAACGCTAAACTGATGATAAATAGAGGGTCGTTGTGGGATTACGTTAGCGACCCTGCGACCGTCCCGCTAGCACCAAAAGGCCGGCGGCAATGGCGAGGTTTTTTACAAAGTTTTGAGTTTCGTGCGCTTGGCTTGGGTCGCCCGCTAAAGCCCAAAAATTGTGAATAAATAGATTGATCAAAATGGTAAGCCCGAACAGCAATAGTGCACTGATGCGAACTTGTCGGTTGAGCATCAGCATGCCGCCGAGACCTACTTGCATCACAATAGTGAGCGGTAGCAAGGCTTCAGCAAGGGGCACCCCTTTCATTTGCATCAGACTTAATGTGGCGTTGTATCCCGTAATCTTGGCAATGCCCGGAACCACAAAATAAAGCCCGAGTAAAAAACGACCAGTTCCTGCATAAACATTATCAAAGCGAGCGAGCATGTTGACTTCCTATAAGTGGAGTTTGCTTAATACTATGTGTTATTCGTTGGAGAGAGGTTTGGCAATTTTTCAATTTCGGGAGTTAGTGCCTGACTGCGTGCTTCCCATGCTTTAAATCTCGCCAGTTCTTCCTGCAGTTTGCCGAAGGTCCACGACAATAATGCCAGATCAACGGTAATGCCAATCCCTTAAAAGAAGTCCCGTATCCCAACAATATGAGCAACAAAATAA
>CAYGNS010000454.1:0-2772 GCA_964351295.1 uncultured Gammaproteobacteria bacterium | reverse complement strand
CTAAAGTCCAATAACCCACTCTCAGTCCTGCTAAATAGGCGGCACCTAAAGCGGTTGATTCGAGCACCGTGGGTCTCACGACTGGGGTTTGTAGGATGTCCGCCTGAAATTGTGCGAGGAAATTGTTCGCTATGGCACCACCATCAACGTTCAACTGACTTAACTGAATACCACTGTCCTGCTGCATGGCTTGCAGAACATCAAAAATTTGATACGCAACCGACTCGAGCGTCGCCTTGGTAATCTCGGCTTGGCCTGAATCACGCGTAAGACCAAAAATAGCCCCCCGCGCATACATGTCCCAATGGGGAGCCCCTAGACCAGCAAAAGCGGGTACAACCACCAACCTACTCTCGGGATGGGCTTTTAAAGCTAGGGCTTCGGAGTCACTGGCCGAATCAATAAATTTCAATTCATCCCGCAACCATTGAATGGCAGCACCTGCGATAAACACGCTGCCCTCTAAGGCGTAGGTAATTTGCCCGTCGATTGACCAAGCAATTGTGCTCAACAACCCGCATTCACTATTAATACGTTGCGCACCCGTATTCATCAGCATAAAACAACCCGTGCCATACGTGTTTTTTGCCATCCCCTTGGCGAAACAAGTTTGACCAAATAGCGCAGCCTGTTGATCGCCGGCCGCACCCGCAATCGGCACACGTTGCCCCTGAAATTCAAAATACCCAAAGTCATCTGAACTGTTCTTAATGGCCGGCAACATGTGTTTGGGAATATTAAACAATGCAATTAAATCGTCGTCCCATTCACCCGTATTGATGTTCATTAACATCGTGCGAGCCGCATTGCTGGGCTCGGTCACATGCTCGCGCCCATCTGTGAGATTCCAAATAATCCAAGTATCAATCGTGCCAAACAACAAATCGCCATTTTCAGCCGCAGCACGTGCGCCCTCAACATGGTCGAGGATCCAAGCAAGCTTAGTCGCCGAAAAATAAGCATCGATCACGAGGCCAGTTTTTTCTTGCACACGTTTTGCCCAACCCTGTTCCTTAAGTTCATCACAGCGCGCGGCAGTGCGGCGATCTTGCCAAACAATGGCGTTGTATATGGGTTTGCCCGTCTGTTTATTCCAAACCACCGTGGTTTCGCGCTGATTGGTAATTCCCACGGCTGCGATATCGCTAGGCAGAAGCTGATTTTTCGCAACTAAACGCTGCAACACCGAAAACTGACTGTCCCAAATTTCCTCTGGGTCGTGCTCTACCCAGCCCGGTTTAGGAAAATATTGTTTAAATTCAAGCTGCGATACGTCGACGATATCGGCTGCGTGATCGAATAAAATCGCTCGAGAACTCGTAGTGCCTTGATCTAAAGCAATAATGTATTGTTCGGCAGATGACGAGCTAGACGTCTCGGACTTTGCTGACAAGGGGGCCTCCTAAATAGGCAGCGCGTAACGATAGGTAGCGCGTAAAGAATTTAGCATCCTCTTATATTAACCCGTTTAAACGCCGATGGGGCACAGCCTCGAACCTAATTCAATAATAAAAGTGCTCGGCGCACAGGATTCAGAGGTTTGGGCCCAAACCGATAATCAAAGCGGTATACTGTTTGCACTAATTTCACCGAAATACTGAACTGTAATATAGACATTCAAACTACTTTTAGGCACCCTGCTCTCGCGCAACTGTTATGACCACGATCGTATTTCTAGACCGCGACGGTCTTGCCGCTCACATTGAACTGCCAGCGATAACAACGCCCTCTGGTAAGCGAGCGAGTGTTGTTATTTACCCCACAACTAGCCCCGCGGAAGTAGTCAACCGATTGCGCGAAGCTGATATTGCCATCAGCAATAAGGTGGTGATTGATCAACCCATTTTAAACGCGTGTCCCCAGCTTAAACACATTGCCGTCGCCGCTACCGGCTACAACAATATCGATATCGCCGCGTGTCATGCGCAAGGCATTAGCGTAAGCCACATCCCTTCCTATGCAAATGTGAGCGTGCCCGAACATGTCATCATGCTCATTCTTGCTTTGCGCCGCCAATTATTTGCCTACCGCCAGCATGTTGCGCAAGGTGCTTGGAGCGATAGCCCAGTGTTCTGTCTGTTTAAAGAGCCGATCAAAGACTTGCGCCATTGTGTGCTTGGTGTAGTCGGATTCGGTCAGCTCGGCGCGGCAACGGCCGAATTAGGACATGCGCTAGGCATGCACGTTATTTACACATCACGGCAAGCCAAGACCAGTGCGTTTGCAACCCGTGTAACGCTGTCAGAACTTCTGCAGCAATCGGACGTGGTTAGTGTCCATTGCGATCTCAACAGCAGCAGCGCCAATTTAATTGGCTCTGCTGAATTTGCCCAGATGCGCAGACATGCGATCCTAATCAACACAGCAAGAGGCGGTGTTGTGGATGAAGCAGCCGCCGCCAAGGCTATTCTCACAGGGCAAGTGGCTGGACTCGGCATAGATGTTCTAACACAAGAGCCGCCGCCAAACGATCACCCACTGCTGCAATTGGCCGAACGCCCCAATGTGATCATTACTCCGCATATTGCTTGGGCTAGCGATGCGGCAATGCACGCTCTTGTCAATACTCTGGCCCGCAATATCGAATGTCATTTGCGCGGTGAGACGAGCAATCTCGAATGCTGAATCTGCTTTATAAGGGCTTTTAGCGACGTCGTTGAAACATCGATTGACCGACAAAAATACAGCAAAAATGGTAACATTCGCGGCGCTCAAACTCGGCTAATCAAAGGCGACACTGCGGCTTGAACACCGCTTAAACGTGTGTCGCAG
>CAYGNS010000453.1:0-2774 GCA_964351295.1 uncultured Gammaproteobacteria bacterium | reverse complement strand
GTACTGATAACTCACACTGCGACCGATTGCTCCGGGCCACTGTCCAATTAACTGCTCATCCAAATACGCCTGCACTCTGAGTTGTCCGCGAATTTGCAGCTTATGCTTAATCGCCTGAACGAGCGTAACATTAAATCCAATTCGACCATCTTGAACAGTATGATCAAGCGCCTGAATAGCGGGACCACTTTGATTATCCTCAGGCGAAATAATGCTCCTATAAAAATCCAAGGTGCTACCTAACACCTGGTTTTTTTGTTCAGAATTAGCGTACGCCAAGCTTATTTGTTTATACGCTTCCTCTTGAATTTGCTTCTGGCGCTCGGCGTAAATAAGATCGTCTTGGGCGCGTGCCAACTGCTCGTTTAGGTCTGATATTTCTTTGCGCAAAGCCTTTTCTTGTGCACGATGACTACCGTACTGAGCATTACCCGAATACAGACCAAACCAATAAGCGCCATACAACGCTGCCGATAATGCAAAGATGGCCGTTACGACTATCTGCACCTTAGTTCGGCGAGCCATTTTTGGCTTGATACTTAATTGGTTCGTGGATCTTCTAATCATGGCATTTAAACTAATTTAGGTGAGGCGGATTATGACCCATAAATCGCGAAGCCAGAACTATGGTGACGGACGAAATGGGGATTGCGTTGTTAAACTTAAATCAGTCTGTATTCAATGATGACATTCATCTAATACCTAGAGCTTGGTGAATTAAAGATACTGCACTAAAGCTACTGTTAAGGTATCTGCGGTGAAGCAAGTAAACCAGTCGTTTCTGCGAATCCGAGCGCAACGTTCATGTTTTGAATCGCCTGCCCGGCAGCGCCTTTCACTAAATTGTCGATCACGGATAGAATAACTAGCTTGTTAGAACCGGTCGCCCGATGCACGGCAATTCGACAATAATTGCTACCCTTAACATTTCGAGTTTCAGGATGCTGGCCTAACGGCAACACGTCCACAAAAGGTTTAGACGCGTAGAATTGTTCGATGGTTGCATGTACGGCTTCAAGCGACAATGTGAGATCAGTTTGATCCGCATAAATGGTGGCATGAATCCCTCTAAGCATTGGAACCAAATGCGGAATAAAGGTTAGTTCTACGGGTTTCCTAGAACAGGCATTAACACTTTGCAGCACTTGGGTAATTTCTGGATGATGTCGATGCCCGGAAGCACCATACGCTTTAAAACTGTCGCTCACTTCACTAAATAATGTAGCAACATTTGCACCGCGACCCGCACCCGATACTCCTGACTTAGCATCCACAATAATTGAGCTTGGATTTATCAGTGGGGACGCAAGCAGCGGTGCCAACCCCAATATGGTCGCAGTAGGATAACAGCCCGGATTGGCGATTAAACGGCTCCCCTGCAATTCATCATGAAACAATTCTGGCAACCCATATACGGCTTGCTCAAGAAGCTCAGGACAAGCGTGCTCCATTTGGTACCACTTTTGCCAAGTTGCCGCGTCTTTTAAACGAAAATCTGCGGCGAGATCAATCAACAAAGTGCCGGCTTTTAAGAGTTGTGGAGCGTGCTCCATCGCAATTCCGTTGGGCGTCGCGCTAAAAACCACATCACACCCTTCAAATACATCGAGTTCGGGGGCTTGAAAATTAAGTGTATACGTGTCGCGCAGATTGGGAAAATAGTCGGCTACGGCCCGTCCTGCTTCAGAGCGCGACGTGATTACATTTACCACCACATTGGGATGCGCAGCCAATAGGCGTAGCAACTCCACACCTGTGTAACCAGTACCGCCAATAATGCCAACTTTAATGAGAGGAGCGATGTCAGTACGCGTCATGATTCTGGCTTGGACCGGGTTGAATGAGGGAGTAAGCGCTGCTTGCAACGTGGGCAAGTTTACACGCAAACACACAGAGCTGGTTACTTACGCTTTTATAATGTTAGTCGCCCAACATTGATCGTTCGTGGGGGACTATATAAAAAACTCATCTATGAAACAATGTGCACAGTGGGTCTCGCGATACAACGATACGCCACCGCCCTATACTGGCGTACCGAGCGATGCTCGGTAACAGTCTCGAAAGCAACAGATAATAAAAAAGCCGACATAGAGTCGGCTTTTTCTGCTCGCAAGCGTGATAGAAATTAACGCTTTGAGAACTGTGGACGACGACGAGCGCCTTTCAAACCAACTTTCTTACGCTCAACTTCACGTGCATCGCGAGTTACAAATCCCGCTTGACGCAACATAGGGCGCAACTCTTCGTCGTAGGACAATAGTGCACGAGTAATGCCGTGACGAATCGCACCAGCTTGGCCGCTGCCACCACCGCCTTGCACATTAACATGCACATCAAAAGTGCCTTCCATATCGAGAAGAACAAGTGGTTGGCGTACGATCATTCGTGCGGTTTCACGTCCAAAGTACTCATCAAGAGGCTTTGAGTTAACCACAATGCTGCCTGAACCAGACTGCAAACGTACACGCGCCGTTGACGATTTACGTCGGCCCGTGCCTAAATAAACTTCTGAATTTGCCATGGGGTTTATCTCCTCTCCTTATAGGTCAAGTGGTTTTGGCGCTTGGGCTTGATGTTTATGCTCTGCACCAACATAGATGTGCAGTTTTTTCATCATGGCGCGGCCAAGAGAGTTTTTAGGGAGCATACCTTTAACGGCATTTTCGAGGATTCGAGCAGGCGCTTTCTCGCGCAGTTCGCGCAGATTAACGTCTTTTATTCCACCTGGAAATCCAGTGTGGTGGTAATACATTTTGTCTTGCTCTTTATTGCCT
>CAYGNS010000452.1:0-2778 GCA_964351295.1 uncultured Gammaproteobacteria bacterium | reverse complement strand
GACGATGCCATTCGGTATGGCTTTGGTCTGCGCTGGGCGCAAATGGGCCTGTTTGAAACATACCGCGTGGCCGGTGGCGAAGCGGGGATGGCACACTTCATTGCGCAGTTTGGCCCCGCGTTAGAGTGGCCTTGGACTAAGCTCATGGATGTTCCTGAACTGACAGAAAAGCTAGTGCAAACCATTGCGGAACAGTCTGATGCGCAGTCGGGTCAGCACAGCATTCGTGAGCTGGAGCGCATCCGTGATAACAATTTAGTGGCCATGATGCGCGCGCTTAAAACGCAAAATTGGGGCGCGGGCGAATTGTTGAATCAATTTGATCAACACTTGTTTGGTCTTCGTGACACGCCTGATTTTAGCCGCATGATCCCCACCGTCGATCGCGTAATTCCGGCCGACTGGACGGACTATAACGGGCATATGAACGAAGCGCGCTACGCTCAAGTTTTTTCGGATGCGGCCGACGCGTTTATGCAAATGGTGGGTGCGGACGCCGAATATATTCAAGCCGGGTTTAGCTTTTTTACGGTGGATACCCATATTCGCTACATCGAGGAATGCCACGCCGGTGATCGCGTTGTGGTGAATAGCAAAGTGTTGATGTGCGAAGGCAAAAAAGTGCAGCTCTATCACGAGATGAGTCACGCGGATGGGCGCCTGCTGTGCAGTGGCGAACAGTTTATGTTGCATGTTGATCTTAAGGCGCGTAAATCGTGCCCACCGCGCGCCGATCTAGCGGAGCAACTTGCGCGCGTGGCCGAACAACAAAAAGCATTGGCCTAAGCTTCTGCAATCGATCTTCCCTTAACCTTACTTAACGCCATGCTATTGCAACTAAGTGAAGAACAACAAATGATCGTGGCTACCACGCGCGCCTTTGTTGAAAAAGAGCTGTACCCATTAGAAGCCGAAGTCGAAAAAACGGGTGTGCTGCGCCCCGAAGTGATCGCGCACGTTAAAGCCAAAGCGATTGCGACTGGTTTATACGCGGCCAATATTCCCAGCGAATACGGCGGTGGCGGCTTAGATACGCTTACTTGGTTATTGTTCGAAAAAGAGCTGGGCCGTACTAGTTACGCCCTGCATTGGAATTGCGTGGCGCGCCCCTCCAATATATTGTGCGCGGGCACCCCGCAACAGCAGCAAGACTATTTATTGCCGTGTGTGCGCGGCGAAAAATCCGATTGTTTAGCGATGACCGAACCCAACGCTGGCTCTGATTTGCGCGGCATGCGAGCAACCGCCGTTGCGGACGGCGATGATTGGATATTAAACGGCACCAAACACTTTATTAGTCATGCCCAAGAGGCCGACTTTACCATCGCCTTTATGGCCACCGGGCAAGAAGATACGCCGCGTGGTAGCAAGAAGCGCATTTCCGCTTTTTTTGTCGACCACGACAATCCAGGGTTAGAGATTGCCCCAGGTTACGAAAATGTCTCGCACCGTGGCTACACCAATTCGACCCTTATATTTACAGATTGTCGAGTGCCCAAAACGGCGTTGTTAGGCGAATTGCACAAAGGCTTCGACGTGGCTAATCAATGGTTAGGCGCGACACGCTTGCAGGTGGCGGCGACTTGTTTGGGACGTGCAGATCGAGCCTTTAAGCTGGCGGTAGAGTATGCGGCGCAGCGCGAGCAGTTTGGCCAAAAAATTGGCAAGTTTCAGGGCGTGTCGTTCAAGTTGGCTGATATGGCAACTGAGCTTAAAGCGGCGGAGCTACTCGTGTGGGCCGCCGGCAGCGACTACGATGCGGGGCGGTGCACCGATGCCGATATGGCCATGGCTAAGCTCAAAGCCAGCGAGGTGTTGGCGATGGTTGCCGATGAGGCCATTCAGATTTTTGGCGGTATGGGCTTGATGCGCGAACTGCCGCTCGAACGTATTTGGCGCGATGCCCGCATCGAGCGCATCTGGGAAGGCACGTCGGAAATCCAGCGGCATATTATCTCGCGTAGTCTATTGCGCCCCTTTGGCGCTTAACCACAGGATGCCGAACACCTCTGAACACCGCCTACAGCGCTTACTGCGCCCTGCGACGATTTGTTTGTTTGGCAGTGGCTGGGCCGAAAACGTGGCCTACCAATTAGCCAAGGCAGGCTACGCTGGGCAAGTGATCGCCGTACATCCGCACCGAACCTCGTTGGGTGGTGTGCCGTGTGTGCGCAGCATTGCGGATTTACCGTTTGTGCCCGACGCCTGCTTTATTGGATTAAATCGCACTACGAGCGTGGAAGTGGTGCGGCAATTGGCCGCACTGGGCGCGGGTGGCGTCGTGTGTTTTGCTTCGGGCTTTCAAGAGAGCGATCTAGCCGATGGCGCCGACCTACAAGCGCAGCTTGTGGCGGCGGCGGGAAGCATGCCGATGCTGGGCCCTAATTGTTATGGTTACCTTAATTATTTAGATAATGCCCCCGTGTGGCCAGATCAGCACGGCGGAGTAGTGGTGCAGGGCGGCGTGGCGATTATTGCCCAGTCGTCCAATATTGCCCTCAATATGACCATGCAGCAGCGTGGTTTGCGTATTGCCTATGTCTTCACACTGGGCAATCAAGCGCAAACTCAAGTGAGCGATTTAATCGAGGCGATGGTGGCTGATGAGCGGGTCAGTTCTATTGGCTTGTACTTAGAAGGCTTTGGTGATCTCCCGCGCTTCTATCAAGCCACCCTTGCCGCCCACGCGGCCGGTAAGCCCATCGTAGCGCTTAAAATAGGCAAAACGGATAAAGCCCGCATTGCCACCCAAACGCACACAGCATCTATGTCGGGCGC
>CAYGNS010000451.1:1656-2788 GCA_964351295.1 uncultured Gammaproteobacteria bacterium | reverse complement strand
ATAAGTTCCCAACCCGGAGCAATTACAGGTATTAAAATGGTCGAAGCAGCTTTTGTTTCTTTCACAGGCGCTTTGCTCGCGGTCGAATGAATCGTGGTGGGCACGTTGACTCTACCTTTGTCTCGTTTTGGCAGGTACCGTCTGGCTATAACGTTATACGTGGTGTCGACGCTGGCGACAAGTTGCTCGGTAATCAAACCAGCATGAAATTCGCTAAAATCAACTCGGGCCTCATCCCACCACAAATGGTTCCACATGTGCATACTGAGCACATTAGAACAGTCATCATCAAACCGTTCAAACAGACTGCGAATACCTTCGACGGTACATGTATATTTATAAAAATAGTGTTGTGGGACAATATGGACCGCATGTGGTAGTTGTGCGGCTAGGCTAGTGGCTTGCTCACAAGAATGTGAACTCCAGGCGCCATCAAAGGAGTGATAACTTGCGGCGAGCCATGCAACAGCAAACTCAGAATTGGGTTCAGCCATTAATAGCGCATTGCATAAAGACGGGCCAACTTGCGTTGCGTTACCATCCTCTAGAGTTTGCTCTGCACCAATTACGAAGGAGTGTTCATAGAGCTCATCTGGTATGGGATTTACGAATAAAGTATCGATGTCAGCATAAACACCACCCTTTTCGATTAATTTTGCGAGCCGAATAAAATCTGCATGGTGGGCGTAGTTTAGATTCGCACCTTTAATAAACTGTCCTTCTTGGTGATTTTCATAGGCGGTAGTGTTTTGCACGAATGGCTCTAGTTCAACTTTGACCATAGAGAGCCAAGGCTTAACCAGGTCCCAGTACTCTCCATAGGGTTCGTAATGATAATAAAAGTAAATAACGGCCGGCTTATTGACTTCAATACACGATTTAAGGCACAAGTAAAAAGCTAGGTGAAAGGGCTCGGTTTGCTTTTTTAGTCCAAAAACAAAATGGAATGATTTGGGGATTCTAGGGCTACGAACAGCGTATTCCAATTGCTCACCAACCACGCTCGAACAGTATTTTTGCTGCAGAATCGTGGCGAGCGTCGCCGCTTTTTGTTTGGCTGCTTCAGGATTTTGGGCAACTTGTCGAAGTTGCTGCGCGAGGGAATGCACATCCGCTTGCGCCCAAAGTTGAT
>CAYGNS010000451.1:0-1646 GCA_964351295.1 uncultured Gammaproteobacteria bacterium | reverse complement strand
CGGCGAGTACGATGCTTCACGTGCTGGAGCAACTACCGGCATCAGAGTATAGCGAGTGTAATAGCTAAGGTCGCTCGGCAAGAAATCCAAATGCCCGCCCCAACCTGTCGCAATTACTGGGTTGGCTGCACCAGCCGCCTCAAACATACCCAAACCCCACCCTTCGGCGTGACTCGCCGACACGAAGCAGTCGCACAGCTGATGCAGTGCGGCGATTTGATCATCCGTTAGTGTGTGATTAAGCACTTTAATATGTGCGGGCTTTGCGTACTCCCCTGCCAGCCCTGCCACGAGTTGCTGGGTGTCGTGTTGCTCTATATCCGCAGCACTTCTGCTTCCCGTTGCCGACGTCTTTAGCACTAAGGCCACAGGGTCATCCGCACTGAAGGTGTTTAAATACGCCCGCACCAATGTGGCGAAATCTTTGCGTGAATTCCAAGCATTAATTGAATAAAACGTATAGCTACCGGATGGCACGCTGAGTAAAGCCCGCACCTGACTTAGTACGTCGCCCGCAACAGGCACCGCAGGATTGAGAATATACGGTACCAACTCAATCGGAATCTCTACTCCTGATTCGGTAAAAACAGTTTGATTAAACGTGCACGGCACGATCACACGATCAGCCTGATTAATGAGTTGTGGAAAGTGCTTAGGTAAACGAGTGGTCTCCCACACGGTATGCCCCACATGCTGTTTACCCGCTTCTTTAAAGTGCGGCCAGTATTCGGGCACCGTGTGCATTACAATGGTTTGATAGTGCTCGCAGGGCTCTAAGCATTGCAACAGCCTATCGACTTGATGCTCATCGTTTAGACATTCGCTAAGCCGTTGTTTAACTTCAAACTGCGGGTTGGACGTGTTGTACCACGGAATGTAGCCGCGCTCACTCATGACCAAGGGGACCCATTGAATGCGACAACCACGGTCCAGCAAGGCGGTCAGATAGCTGAGTGCGGATAAGCCATAGCCCGAAGCCTCGAGCATCGAGTAATACTTTAGTGCCTTAGTGCTTACCATCCTAGTTCGCGAAAACATGCGTCGCGTGCAGTTGTGCTGAAGAACACCAAAAGATTGTACGAATAATCAACTTCTGAAAGTTCGAGCATTGTATTCGCAAGATCAAACAGCGCACGCTCGTCCATTACAACGAGTTCTGATTCTTTGCGCGCATTGATCCACAAGACTTCGGCATTATGCTCCATCAAGAAGCCAATAAATGCTTCTACACCTTTGGGGTTTACGCTGTTCAAGAGCCCTGGGGAGAACTCAAACAAACAACGTAGGTGTTGCTTATTTTGGTCAATGACTCGCTGCATTCCCTGCAGGGCTTTAAGCTCGTACCCTTGCGTATCGCATTTAATGAAATGAATCGGCTTAGATTGCAATGGCGCATAGTTATCTAATGTGATCTCAACAATGTCTTGGGTCTCTCTGTCTGGGGTAAATGCAACTCGGTGGTCGCCCGTATTTGACGCGGATAAATACAAGCGAGCATCACCTGCACAATCTGCCAATGCGCAGTTTTCAACGACGGTGTTTTTTAACCGATTAAGTTCGATATTGGCCTGCAATAGAGCGTAATTGTTCTGCTCAGGCTCAAAACCGACGACCATTCCAGTATCCCCCACTAAATGGGCACACAG
>CAYGNS010000450.1:0-2789 GCA_964351295.1 uncultured Gammaproteobacteria bacterium | reverse complement strand
CACTAAACCCATTAGCGCAGGAGGTGATTTTCACTATGCGTTGGCACTTCTCGTATTCAAAGCCACCTACAATTCAAAACGTTTGTAACTCCGGAATAGCGCTTTGAATCTGTTCCATAGTAAATCCTCGGTTTTGTAAAAACCGTGCTTGCCTATTCCAAACGCTACGATCAGTTATCTCGCGTTCTCCAAATTTCTTCCTATACTGAGTTTCTGCGATATCAAACCAGATTTCCGCATCAGGATTCAAATAATCATGGATTAAACTTTCGCTGATCCCCCTAGCTTCTAATTCAGTTAGAATCTTGGACGGGCCAAACCCTTTGTTAACGCGTGAACGAACATAGCACTCCGTAAATCTTTCTTCTGACAACAATCTACGCGCAAGCAACTCATCAATAACTGCGTGAACCAGGTCAATTGATTCAGTGTTAGATGAAAGCTTTGCGACCAACTCTTTCACACTATGTTCTCGGACAGCCAGCAATCGAACTCCGCGTTCAAACACAGTGCAGTATTCATCATCCTGTTTTGGCTTATATAGGACAGGAACCTTCATTTAATCTTCCATCAAAAGCTAAAATCCATCACCATCACGGGATTGAAAAATGACCAACCGTCAACTCTATTCTTCGGCCACTTCTTCTTGAGGTAGATCTTCCCAGACTGCATCTTTAACCACTTTGGCATCAGAGTCCTTTTTGCCGCCGACCTTAGCACCTACACCCAAGGCGGTTCGTACTTTCGCTTCAATCTCTTGGGCCATTTCCACATTCTCTATCAAAAAATCGCGCACATTATCCTTGCCCTGACCAATGCGAGTGCCTTCATAACTATACCAAGCACCTGATTTTTCGATAATGTCATGTTCAACGCCGATAGTAATCAGTTCACTTTCTCGAGAAATTCCTCGGTTATATAGTATGTCGAACTCTGTTTGTTTGAATGGTGGAGCAACTTTGTTTTTAACAACTTTAACGCGAGTTTGGTTGCCATATACATCTTCACCTTTTTTGATAGCCCCAATACGACGAATATCCAACCGCACAGAAGCATAGAATTTAAGCGCATTGCCCCCGGTAGTTGTTTCAGGGTTTCCGAACATAACACCGATTTTCATTCTCAACTGGTTAATAAAAATTACGAGAGTATTTGATTTTTTGATGTTAGCGGTTAGTTTCCTCAAAGCTTGAGAGAGTAATCTCGCTTGTAGTCCCATATGAGAATCCCCCATATCTCCTTCAATCTCAGCCCTTGGCGTTAGAGCTGCTACGGAATCAATAACGACCATACCCACTGCTGCAGAACGAACCAACATATCTACAATCTCCAACGCCTGCTCCCCTGTGTCAGGTTGCGACACAAGAAGATTATCGACATCGACTCCTAAACGTTTCGCATACTGTGGATCTAAAGCATGCTCAGCGTCAATAAACGCACAGGTCAATCCTTTCTTCTGTGCTTGCGCAATTGCCTCAAGAGTCAAAGTAGTTTTACCTGAAGACTCAGGCCCATATATCTCTATCACACGACCTTGAGGTAAACCGCCAACCCCGAGGGCAGCGTCCAAACCTATTGAACCCGTAGAGATGACATCAATGGGCTCACCATTTCTAGGATCATCTCCCAATCTCATTACAGAACCTTTTCCGTATTGACGCTCTATTTGAGTGAGAGCAGCGGCAAGAGCTTTTTGCTTATTATCATCCATAACTTTTTCCTGTATATCTAGGGGACTATAGATCCCGGTTTCATGTAAAAGTGGCAATATAGTTGTTCATTAATCCACAGTCTTTGCAGACCACTGAACAATTAAATTATCGCTTCCAATTAATAATAATTAAGCAGCTAATTGAGGTTTGACAAAATGTAAGCCCATGTGCGAATCACCCATGTCGCCCTCAATTTCAGCCTTAGGCGTAAGGGCTGCCACCGAGTCGATAACGATAACATCCACTGCGGCAGAACGAACGAGCATATCCGCAATCTCCAAGGCTTGTTCGCCCGTATCGGGCTGCGACACCAACAACTCGTCGATATCGACGCCCAATTTTTCCGCGTATTTTGGATCCAGCGCGTGTTCTGCGTCGATAAAGGCCGCAGTGCCGCCTAACTTTTGCGCTTCAGCGATTACTTGCAAGGTAAGAGTTGTTTTACCTGAGGACTCTGGCCCATAAATTTCAACAACACGCCCTCGTGGTAAACCACCAATGCCTAAGGCAATATCCAGACCGAGTGAACCTGTTGGGATAGCGTCGATACCTGCGCCAACATCCGCATCGCCCATACGCATTACTGAGCCTTTACCGTATTGCCGCTCGATTTGAGTTAAGGCCGCTTGTAGAGCCTTTGCTTTATTGTCATCCATGGGGATCTCCAAAATTCTGATTACTGATGAACTGTTAATCTATACAGTATTACTGTATAGGTCAACAGTATAATTATTGTTAGTTAAAATTATTTTCTTGCCGTTGATGCCCATCACCCGATACAAGCCTGAATTTTAATCAGACCCAGGTTCGAGTCAAACCGAGGTATTGTCCAGTTGGGATGTTACTAGGCTAATTAGTAGTGTGGCGGTCGTTCAGACCCACCCACGACGCCGCTTTCGCTCTCGCTTTGCAAATTCTGCAATTTGCTGATCAATTGACGATTGGTTAGCTTCAATGCTTGTAGCTCTTTCTGCAAGACTGAAAACTCATCGCTTAACTGCTGCAGGGCGTCGTCCACAAACGCCACCTTCATTTCAAGCGCCATTATTCGTTCACCTTCAGACATCGGCATCAACC
>CAYGNS010000449.1:0-2791 GCA_964351295.1 uncultured Gammaproteobacteria bacterium | reverse complement strand
GCACAGTTGCAATCGCAGGGGGCAGCGGCAATGGTGAGGGGGTGTCTTTATCGGGCGCTTCTGGATCACTAAGCCACGTGACTATTGGCGTGCAGGGGGGAACCTTTCAGCAAGGTGTATCGGTCGCTAATTCATCTTCGGCAAATGTAAGCGAAAGCACGATCACCCTATCTAACAGTGCCAACCCTCAAACAGGAATTTTCAGCGCAAACAGTTCTTCAGTTGATATCAACAACTCAAGCATTACTGTGTCGAGCAACGTAACAACTGTAAATGGTGTTCTTATCAACGAAGCGTCGTCTGCCACTATAACCGGCAGTCGCGTGACCGCTACGGGTAGCTTTTCACCCATTGGTATATCTGTGAATACCACGGACTCGTTCGCTAGGATCAGAAGTAGCGATATTTCAGGCGCTGTGCGTAGCCTTGTAGCCGGTACTGGTAGTGGTGCCAGCGAAACGTTTGTTAGCGACAGCACGCTCGAAGGTCAGGTCGACGGCGATCCTGTTTGTTCATTTGTGCATAATAGCGCCGGTGTGCTACGCGACAGTGGTTGCCTTTTGCCCGTCGAAAGTTAGTCTAATGCTTGCTGTCTTAGACTAATTCGTACAGCCCCGGCAGTTGCAATATTTGCTCCAGCGCTTGGGCTGCTGTTTTAAGCTCGTCGATGAGTTGGGGGTCTTTTAGATCCTCAAAGGCTAAGCGGTCGCGGTAGTGCTTACTTACCCAGTCACAGAGGTCTTGATACAGCGCATCGTTCATCAGTACGCGTGCGCCAATGCTGTTGAGCTCGGCTGTTTGTAGTTGCACGCGTAAGCGCAAACAGGCGGGGCCGCCGCCATTTTTCATGCTTTCCCGTAAATCAAAATACAGTACTTCATTGATCGGCGCCGTCGAGCTTTCAAGCTCTTGTAGGTAAGTGCTGACCGCCGTATTGTCAGCACACTCGGTGGGTGCGACTAATAAGAATGCAGGCGCACCATCGTGACTCACATCGAGTAATTGGGTATTAAACAAATAGGTGTCCACGGCGTCTTTAACCGACACTTGCCGAGTGGGCACTTCAATCGCGCTAAAGTGGTCGCTGTTAATTTTGGTACGCAGTTCGGCAATGACTTGTTCAGATTCGTAAAACGCTTGCTCGTGATAAAACAAGCAGTTGGTCGAACCCACCGCAATGACGTCGTTATGAAATACGCCTTGATCGATCACATCAGGGTTTTGTTGTGCGAACACCGTTTTGTCTAGATTTAAACCGTGTAGGCGAGCAATGGCTTGCGAGGCCTCTAAACTTTGTCGTGCTGGGTAGCGCTTCGGCTTGATGCGAGTTTCGTTAAACGTTTGCTCTCCGTATACAAAAAATTCCACGCCTGGCGCGCTGTGGCTCGTACCTAAACGGGTGTGATTGGCGGCACCTTCGTCGCCAAAGTAATGGCCGGCCGGCAGCGGGTCGTGATGCGCAAAGTATTTTGGATCAGCAAAAATCTGCTTTAGTACTCGCCCCGTAAAGCGCGATTCAAACGACCGATGAAACATGCGCGTTAGATTGGCCGGCGTAAAGTGCGTGCGGCCGTCGTGCGTGTCCGGTGCAGGGGATACGGTAGCCGCATTGGCGGTCCACATTGCCGAAGCCGAGAAACAACGTGCGGCGATCTCGGGGGCTTGTTGCCATGCTTGCGCGACCACTTGCGCGTCGCTTCCTGTAAATCCCAGCGAGCGTAAGATGCCGGTGTTCGGCCGTAAATGCGGTGGCAGTACGCCTTGCACAAAGCCGCGGTCGGCAAGGGTTTTCATCTTTTGCAAGCCTTGCAAGGCGGCGGCTTTAGGGTTTGCCAACGACTGCGCATTGGTTTTAGAGGCAATATTGCCGTCCGACAACCCCGCGTAATGATGGCTGGGGCCCACTAAGCCATCGAAGTTCGCTTCGATGCCACCCACCAAGCTAGGCCGAGCGGTGGTATTGTTAGCAGTGCTCATAGTTGTAAGCCAGGACCAAGATTGTCAGGCAGCACGGCCACTGAATCGAGCATGCTCGCCATGGGGTAGGCGCAATAATCCGCGGCATAAAATGCGCTAGGGCGATGGTTACCGCTGGCGCCTACGCCACCAAACGGGGCTCCGCCGCTAGCGCCTGTTAATGGGCGGTTGCGGTTAACGATGCCTGCACGAATACGCGCGTAAAACTCATCCCAAACGCTATCGCTGTCGGTAATCATGCCCGCACTCAAACCAAAGCGGGTTTTATTAGCCAGTTCAATTGCGTGGTCTAGATCTTGCGCCCAATACAATTGCAGCATAGGACCAAACAGCTCTTCGTCTTCTATCTCTGGCACTGCGCTTACGTCTAATAGCCCGGGCGTGAGCAAAGCGAAGTCATTACTTGGGCGTTGCATGCGCACGAGGGCTTTAGCACCGTCGCGAATTAAACCGTCTTGCGCCATCATCAACTGATCGGCAATGCGGTTGTGCACCACCGGGCCCATAAAGGCATTATCATTGTCGTGTGGCAGCGCAGCGGTAATGCCACCAATGCCTTGTTGCAGCGCGTTTACAAATTCATGGCCTTTGGCATCGTCCACCACAATCAAGCGACGCGAGCAGGTGCAGCGCTGGCCACTGGTGATAAATGCCGATTGAATGGTGAGGTAAACGGCGGCTTTATGATCGTTGGCTTGATGTACGATTAGGGGGTTATTACCGCCCATTTCGAGCGCTAGCATTTTACCTGGCTGCCCTGCAAATTGTTTATGCAGCGCAATGCCCGTGCGCGTGGAGCCCGTGAACAGCACAC
>CAYGNS010000448.1:0-2792 GCA_964351295.1 uncultured Gammaproteobacteria bacterium | reverse complement strand
GTGATACCCAGCGCATTTAACTTGCCAACCAACACAGGACCTACGCCTGAAATTTGGCTTAGATCGTCTTTGCCAGCGCTCTTTTTAGGCGCGGGCTTTTTGTCGGCCGTCGCTGCTTTTTTGGTCGCAGCGGCTTTTTCGGCTGGCTCGGCCTCGGCTTTAGCGGCTGTTTTTTTAGCAGGCGCTGCTTTCACCGCCCCTTTACCACCAATGGCGATGATTTCTAATTCAGTATAGTTTTGTCTGTGACCCGTGCGCGTGCGCGAATTTTGGCGCCGACGGAATTTCACAATGCGTAGTTTCTTGCCTCGACCATGCGACAGTACTTTGGCTTCTACGGCTGAATCTAGCGTAGGAGTACCCACTTGAACTTTTTCGCCGTCTCCAATCATGAGCACATGATCTAGGCTAATGGTGTCGCCCTCTTCTACTTTAAGAGTTTCGACTTTGAGTTTGTCGCCCACGGCGACGCGGTATTGCTTACCGCCGGTTTTAATGACCGCGTACATAATAGTTATCTCCAAATGGCGTTATGATGGGGTGTGGAATGTCATCAACGACATCGTTACACTTACTTCCGATATGACGGACCCAGCAAACAGGCGCGCATTGTATTGTTTTACCCCCAAAGCGTCAACTAGTTGGAGTCGGTAATTTTGCGCTTTAACACAGTGCGATTTTGGGGATTAGAGCGATTTACTCACGCGAGAACGCTTATAATTAGCTCCATTGACTTTTTAATCCTTTAGCCTCATGTCAGCCACTATATTAGTCGAACCTAGCCGCACTTTAGAGGATGCTTTCGCGCTCGTTTACACCGAGCTGCAAGCCGTGGATAAGACCATTAACGCCAATCTAAAAAGTGACGTTGCGCTGATTAATCGACTTGGCCACTACATCATTCAAGCGGGAGGCAAGCGATTGCGGCCCGTGGCGCTACTACTCACCGCCAAAGCACTGGTAGGCACTAAAGACTTGCCAGTTCATGCGATTACTCTTGCCGCGATCATTGAGTTTATTCACACCGCAACCTTACTGCATGACGACGTTGTAGATGAGTCGGAGCTGCGCCGAGGTCGCGAAACGGCTAACGAAGTGTTTGGCAATGCCGCCAGTGTGCTTGTGGGCGATTACCTCTATTCTCGATCTTTTCAGATGATGGTGAAAGTGCAGAACATTGAGGTCATGGCCATATTGTCTAAAACCACCAATCAGATTGCTGAGGGTGAGGTTATGCAGCTCTTAAACTGCGGCTCCGCGTCCACAACTGAAGCCCAATATCTCGAGACCATACAATCTAAAACCGCCATTCTGTTTGCAGCCGCCACTCAGCTCGGAGCTTTAATCACGCAACAACCTGCTGAAATACAGCACAGCATGTATCAATATGGACTGCATCTTGGGACGGCGTTTCAACTAGTTGACGACGTACTCGACTACACGGCCGACGCGGCCGCGATGGGCAAAAATGCCGGCGATGACTTAGCTGAGGGTAAGCCCACGTTACCACTGATACATGCGATCGAGCACAGTAACGCGAATGACAAACTCATTTTGGTCGACGCCATCGAAAACAGTCAACCCGATAACCTAAATACTGTTTTGGAGATTATCCAGCGCACAGGGTCGCTGGATTACACGAGCGCCGCCGCCATTGAGCAAAGTCGTTTAGCAAAAGAAAGTCTTATACAGCTCCCCGAATCCAACGCTAAACAGGCGTTACTCACCATTGCGGATTTCGCCGTAACGCGCGTTTATTAGGCCGTAACTCGCTTTGGTTAGATAGAGCGCAGATTTAAGTCTGCGCTCAGTTCAACCAAGATCTAATACAAACGGCTGTACTATCCCGCCATAATGCGTGCCCCATTCCTGCCTTGGCTCAGGTGTTAGGTCTATAGAGCTCTTCTAGAGTCAGTGATTTACCAAATTGAACCACCATACGCGCATGTTTTCTAGTGAGATCACGTGGGCGCTTTACGCCACAGGAGTTGGCGATAATTCTAATTTCTTTCTCAAGATTTTTTATGTAGTGCGCCACTTTAACGCGCTTGTCCTCTACCACTAGACCCTTCTGCCGATCTTTATCGTGAGTCGTAATCCCAGTTGGACACGTATTCTTGTTGCATTGCAAGGCCTGAATACAACCCAGTGCAAACATAGGTCCACGCGCAGTTGATATAAAGTCGGTCCCTACGCACAGGGCCCACGCCACTTCGGTAGGATTAATCAGCTTGCCAGAGGCGTTCACTTTGATGCGCTCGCGCAGACCATGTTCAATGAGTTTGTCGATCAGCATTGGCAAACTTTCTCGAATCGGCAACCCCATATCATCCATCAGCGACATTGGCGCTGCGCCTGTACCGCCGTCGCTCGAGTCCACCGTAATAAAGTCCGGCGCATACTCTAAGCCCCGCGACTTAATCAAAGTAAAAAGCTCATCAAGCCATTGCTCAGAAGATATAACGGCTTTGAATCCAGTGGGCTTTTCGGTAACTCGCCGCACGCGAAAAATCATGTCCAATAAGTCGCCGTTGTCATTGAGCTCGTGATGGCGATTGGGACTAATGGCGTCTTCGCCAATTTTTAAACCACGGATACGTGCAATCTCTGGGGTCACTTTTGCGCCCGGCAGCATACCGCCTTTGCCAGGCTTGGCACCTTGACTGAGCTTAATCTCAAACATCTTCACTTGAGGCAACACGGCAATCTCAAAGAGTTTGGCTTCGGAAAGACCACCGAGTTCGTCACGCACTCCGAACTTTCCGGTACCGATCTGAAATACGATATCGGCA
>CAYGNS010000447.1:0-2794 GCA_964351295.1 uncultured Gammaproteobacteria bacterium | reverse complement strand
CCTGAGTAGCGATACGGTTCTGTTTTGATTTTGCTCACGCGTTCTCCTAGCTGATATTATCTGCAATCACACCGAATAAGGTGCAGTGACATGATGGTATTGTTAAACTCTCGGGATTGCAAAATCTGCATTTCTAAATATCCCCTTTTTAGCTTTTAATTTAACGGTCTGCATGTCTGCTCAAGCGCTTTTAAGTGTTCATAATCTGTATTGCCAGCGAGGCGATAAACGGTTGTTCTCGGACATCAGTTTTACAGTGCATGCGGGACACTGTTGGCATATCGTGGGCAGTAATGGCTCTGGAAAAACGAGTTTGTTGCGGCAACTTGTTGGCCTGCTCGATGGAACGCAGCAACGGGTTGCCGAGATGGTTCAGTGGCAGCAGTCAGAATCCGCAGCAAGATCGATTGGTTTTGCTTATTTGGGGCATAGCGATGGACTTAAACCTGAATTAACCGCGTTAGAAAATCTTACGTTTTATGCCAACTTTTGTGCTGCACAAGAGGCCTCTTCAATGCTTAAGAGTGCGGATGATCTTGATGAGTATTTGTTTCGGGTAGGCATACTGGAATGCGCGGATTTGCCTACGCGCAACTTATCGTTTGGGCAGCGCCGCCGCCTTAGTCTTGCGCGAGTGTTGTTGTCTGGGCAAGCCGTGTGGTTACTCGATGAACCCTTAACTGGCATCGACGCAGCGGGACGAGAGCTCTTTACTGATCTGTTTATGGCGCATTTGCAGGGGGGCGGCGCGATCTTATTAACCCATCATCAAAACTTGTCTGGGTCGCGACTGAGTCCCCATCTGCAAGAATTACATCTGAGTTAAGTCAGTCGAGCAAATGAATACCTTTCAACTTTTCTTTAAACGTGAGTGTCAGCTTCTTCTGCGTAATTCCAGCGCGGTGGGTCAACCGCTCTGTTTATTTGTGTTGATTGCGCTCTTGTTCCCGTTCAGTGTGCCGTCTGACAGTCTCGTTAGCAATGGGGTGCTGACGCAAATGGGCGGTAGTGTTATATGGGTGGCCGTGCTGCTAGCGCTTATGCTAAGTCTAGAAGCGATGTTCAAAGATGATTTACGCGACGGTCTTATAGAGCAATGGCTTATAGGTGACCGATCAATGCCCTTAGCCGTGTTGGGCAAAGTAGCGGCGCATTGGTGTACTACGGGGTTGACGCTTGTAATAATGGCGCCGTTGGTGGCCGTGACCTACGCGCTACCCTGGGAGCTGTTTCAAGTACTCGTTGTGAGCTTGTTATTGGGCACTCCCACCATTTTGCTAATCGGCGCGATTGGGGCGGCTTTAACCGTCACATTAGAGCGCAGCGGACTGCTCATCACAGTTGTCACCTTGCCCTTAACAATACCCGTATTAATATTCGGTGCGAGTACTTTGGGGTCGAGTGCGCAAGGCTTTAGTATTGCTACCGAATTGTATGCGCTTGCTGCCATTGCCGTGCTAGCGCTCACGTTGGCGCCGTTCGCTATAGCGGCTGCGTTGCGTTTAACCATCGAATGATGCTCTAGGCCGAGGATACTGTGTTTGCATTATTAAACCGCTTCTACCACCAACTGGGCTCTCCCAAAGAGTTCTATCGCTTGTCGACCTATATGACGCCTTTGTTTGGCGTGTTAGCCCTATTGCTATTTTTACCCGGAGCCTATTTGGGTTTGGTCGTCGCGCCGAGCGACTACCAGCAGGGCGACAGTTATCGCATTATTTTTGTACACGTGCCGGCCGCATGGTTGTCGCTGATGATTTACGTAATTATGGCCGTGGCTGCCGCTATTGCCTTGATTTGGCGCATGAAAATGGCGTTTGCCGTGGTTATATGCTCGGCGCCAATTGGTGCAGTGTTTACTGCCTTAGCGCTGATCACGGGTAGTTTATGGGCCAAGCCGACGTGGGGTGCTTGGTGGGTGTGGGATGCTCGTTTAACGTTTGAACTGATTCTACTGTTCTTATATGTCGGCATTTTTGCGCTGTACCATGCGTTTGAGCAACGACACATCGCTGAACGCGCCACGGCCCTGCTGAGCGTGGTGGGCGTAGTCATCGTGCCCATTATTCACTACTCAGTGGAATGGTGGAGCAGTTTGCATCAGGGTGCCACGGTGTTTCGCGATGGCGGGCCTGCTATGCCCGCCAGTATGCTCACACCACTGCTATTGATGGCGGGCGCGGCGACGTTTTTCTACGGTTATATTTTATTTCTTAATTTGCGGGCACATGTACTTGAGCAGAATGGCGATAAGCAATGGGTGCAAAACATGGTAGCTCAGTGGAGAACACCATGACATTGAGTGAATTTTTATACATGGGTGGTTACGCGCCTTTTGTTTGGAGCTCTTGGGGCATTTCGATGGCGGCCATTGCTGTGATTTTCATCTTAGCCAAGCGACGCAATGCTAGAATCCGTCGCCAGTTGATTGTGCAACTCAAACGCAAGGAGAAATTTGCATTATGAGCCCTACTCAAAAGCGTCGCTTTATTGCTATAAGCCTTATCGTACTGGGTATTTCCGCCACGACGTTTCTTGCGTTGCAGGCGATGAATAGCAGCATCGAATATTTTCTAACGCCGTCCGAAGTTCGTGAACAAGTTGTTGTACCGAACCAGCAATATAAAGTGGCGGGTATCGTCAAAAAAGGCTCCGTACAGCGTCTCGAAGATGGTGTAACACAGCGCTTTGTGGTCACGGATTGCGTTGAAGAAGTAACGATTGAATATACGGGTATCCTGCCGGATCTCTTTCGCGAAGGGCAAGCGATTATCTCGGCCGGCAAATTTACAAC
>CAYGNS010000446.1:0-2795 GCA_964351295.1 uncultured Gammaproteobacteria bacterium | reverse complement strand
CGAACCCGACCCCCCTGTATCGCCTGAAGAGGTGGTTGTTGAGCTAATATTCCCGCCGCCGACATTCCACTTAATGCCTAGTTCGGCTTCTTGATCGAGCGACACTTCGGCAATAACCGTTTCTACAAAAACTTGTGCGCGACGCAAGTCGAGTTTGTCGACCACACCCTGCACGGCTTTTAACTGCCCCGCAGAGGCTTTAATAATAAGCGAATTAGTCGCTTCGTCCGCTTGCGCCGAAAAATCACTCACCGCACCTTCGGTGGCCGACTTAGTTACATCATTTAACAGCGCCACCATGTCTTCGGCTTTAGCGTGCTTTAAATAGATTACATTTACATCCGAGGCGAGTTCGCGCTCGATATCCAGTTCGTTCACTAAGGCTTGAATCCTTGCAAATTCGCCATCCGACGCACTAATCACTAAGGCATTAATGGCATCTAAAGCCTGAATCGTAACAGTGGTGCCCGAGGCCGCATCTTTGCCAGTTGCAGTACTTGCTACTAGTTGTGTGAGCGTGGTGGCTAAGTCGCTGGCCTTGGCTTTATTTAAATACACCACATGCACGTCTGCACGTTGATCGGGTACGTCTAAACGCCGCACAATCTTGAGCACGCGCTGAATGTTAGACGCCGTGTCGGTCAGGATTAAACTGTTCGATGGGTTGTGCGGTGCGAAATGACTCGTGGGCGGAATAAGTGGTCTAATGATTGCGACAAGATCCTGTACACCCGCATGTTCCAACTGAATGATTTGCGTAATTTGCGCATCATTAGTGTCTTCCGTAGGCGAGAACAGCGTTGGTGTGGGGTATTGCTTGATCACGTTGCTCGGTAGAATTTTTATAACCGTGCCCGCATCAACCGTCGCAAAACCATGCACCTCTAAAATAGACAAAAACACGTCATACAATTGATCTGGGTTCAGAGTGGCGCCTGAAATAACTGAGACTTTGCCCTTGACCCTCGGGTCAACGATAAAGTTTTTACCGCTCACTTCCGCAACCGTATTAATCAACACATTGATGTCAACATCCTGCAAATTTAGGGTGACGAGCGTCGCAGCATCCCCTTGTTCGGTATTAGTCTGAGCCACACTCGCGGAATTAGCCGACAAAAACGTCGCGGCCATTGCGAAGGCGAGAAAAGCGTACTTAGATGAATCGATCATTATGGTTTTTGAGTATCGCGCATAAAGACATGCATTGAATGGTTTGGCGTAGTGCATGACTAGCGCTGTAGAGACCGACGCTAGTATATCAAGCATTTACCCTAGCCTTGCATACTAACGGTTTAGTTAACCGACAAGTGCTGCGAAGTGAGGTAACGCGCTTAATCTTGAAAACACTTACTAGTCACGGTGTTCTTAAGGAGGGAATCATACTTAAAGCGTTGCTGAGTGACCACGGCTTTGGCCAAAGTTTAGCTTTATTTACAACAGTTTAATGTAACAACCTCACGCAATACACGCGCTTACACCTGAATAAAAACCTGTACTTTGTACGTACGGGCCGTTTGCGGCCTCAATAAGGGCTATTTATGACCTAGTTACGTGACAAGCGTGTAAGCATATGCGCGTGAATCTGACTCAGATCGTTTGCCACCACTTCGAAGGCTTCGGCACGCTCAAACAAGTCGGCCATATGCAACGGCAGTGCGGGACTCACGTGAGGCATTACGGCATGAATTGCCTCGGGAAACTTAGCAGGATGCGCGGTTGCCAAACAAATGATCGGCGCTTGAGTATTCGTGCGTAACGCCCGCGCCGCGGCTACGCCAATCGCCGTATGCGGGTCCAGTAAGTATTCGCTCTCGGTATAGACTTGCTCGATCACTTCTAACATGGCGGCATCGTCTAGACTAAAACTGCTGAACAAGGCACGAGCACTGCGCAAGGCAGAGTCATCGAGGGTCATCGCCCCACTCGCAAATTCTGCCATCAAGCGCGTAATTTCACTGCCATCGCGGTCGTAAAGATCGAACAACAAGCGTTCAAAGTTGCTCGAGACCATGATATCCATACTGGGCGACAACGATCGCTGCAGCGCTTGCTTGCTGTGGTCATTGCGACTTATGCAGCGATGCAATATGTCATTGCTATTCGTGGCGATAATGAGTTGTTCAATCGGCAAGCCCATTTTCGACGCTAAATAGCCCGCGTAGATATCCCCAAAATTACCCGTAGGCACCGAGTAGACCATGGCCCGATGGGGTGCGCCAAGCGCAAGCGCCGAGTAAAAATAATAGACAATTTGCGCCATTATGCGCGCCCAGTTAATCGAGTTTACCGCGATCAATGGGAGCCCATCGGGCATAAAACTTTGATCGCGAAAGCTCGCTTTTACGGCATTCTGACAATCATCAAAGTCACCCTCAATGGCTAAATTATGCACGTTAGGCGCAATGACTGACGTCATCTGCCGGCGCTGGACTTCAGAGATGCGTTGGTGGGGATGCAGAATAAAAATTTCGAGGTTTGCGCAATTGCGACACCCCTCTATAGCCGCCGAGCCCGTATCGCCCGATGTTGCGCCCATGACCACACCGCGTTGCGAGCGCTTGGCCAATAAGTAATCCAGTAAATGACCTAGAAACTGCAGTGCAAAATCTTTGAATGCCAACGTGGGGCCCTGAAACAGCTCTAGAACCCACTCAGCTCGATTCGTCTGCACCAAAGGGGCAATGGCTGGGTGCCGAAACGAGGTATAGGCTTTATCGATAATGCGGCGCAGATCTGTATCGGGAATCTCCCCTGCCACAAACGGTTGCATGATCACAAAAGCCAGTTCCGTGTAG
>CAYGNS010000445.1:0-2803 GCA_964351295.1 uncultured Gammaproteobacteria bacterium | reverse complement strand
GAGCGTGGCACTACCCACGCGTACACCGTCGATTAAAACGATAATTTGTGAATTGGTGGTACCGCGCACAAACAAGCTCGTTACGGATCCGCGCCCACCCGAATCGCGAACGCTGAGTCCCGAGATAGAATCTAGTAGTTGAGCGAGGTCTTGAGCTTGCGCAAGCTCAATGTCCTCTAAGGTGAAGACATGCGAGGTTGGTAACACATCAGCCAATGTTTGGCCTCCTTTGGCTGTCACGATGATTTCGTCGACGGCCATGGTGGGTAAGCTAAAACAGGAGTAAAGCGTAAAAGACGCGGCCAAAAAGGCAGCAGAATTGGATTTATGGTTCATTAGAATCACCTTTTAGAAATAGTTTTTTGCGCAATAAACGCGAGGCTTATCGTGCAAACAAAGGTGACAAAGCGAGGAATCAAAGGAGAGCGCGAGAAGGGCGAGTGTACGCCCAAAACAGCGAAAACCCTTGGATGGTAGCCCTCCGCTCCATCAACGGTCAAGATCACGCTCAAGATGAGTTTTGGGCCGGTTCCGGACTTACGCATCACTGAGTGACGTGAACACCGTTGCGGGGGCAGTGTTGGAATTTAACCAACTTCCCAGTTCAAGCGCGGTGCAACGGATTAAACGTTGCGAGCACACCCGAGATCTGCTTAGGAGTATAAGTGGACATCGGCTCGTGTCAATGTAAATAGGAGACACGTTTTAGTGGAAATAAGCGTTTTTGGGTTGTGATAGTTATGTGGGGCTAGTGGGATTGTTCTAGTTATCCTCGCCGTCTCCCCCGCGGAGGCGGGGGCGGGGATCTATGATTTAGCACTGAGGTAGCAATTGGATCCTCGCCTTCGCGGGGATGACGAACAGGGTCTGCTTGGGGATGACGGAATTAAACAATATCGCTCTTTCGCATCCATGCGACCGCGATGTAAGCACGTCCTTTGGGAAGACTTGATGTTTGGCGCGGTAATGGATTTAGCATTTTCGTTTCATTTGACAACATCGCTCTTGCGCATCCCTGCGCCCGCGATGTAAGCACATCGGTAAGAGAGTCTTAGTCTTTTGCTTACTGCTGGGATTTCGCAGTTGTCTTCGTTTGACAACATCGCTCTCTCGCATCCATGCGACCGCGATGTACCTACATCCTGTAGGCAAAAAAAAGCCCTGGCTTTTTTGCCGGGGCTTTTAATAATCTTACGTCTTGTGACGTGCAGGCTACTTTACAACGATGTTTGCTGCCTGTGGTCCGCGTTCGCCGTCTTTAACCTCAAACTCAACTTTTTGACCTTCAGCGAGAGTTTTAAAGCCGCCTGAGTTGATGGCGCTGTAGTGAGCAAAAACGTCAGGGCCGCCGTCTTGTTCTATGAAGCCGAAGCCTTTCGTTTCGTTGAACCACTTCACGGTTCCAGTTTTGGTTGTCATAACTAATTCCTATACAAAATATAAACATCCATCCCAGCGTAGTGACGCGCTAAAACACGATATTCCGGAATGGTACTTGCTCGCAGGCCGCTGCTTAATACTGTGCACCTGGCGACGCAAAACAGACGGTTGAGCTATGCGCTTGACAACGTACTTCGTCGATGTGGGCCAATAAATAACAGTCGCTACTGTTAGCCTCAATAAGTATAGAGCGTTTTTATTACATTTAACACGAACTTTTGCGCAGGTCTGACCCAATTCTACGACCGTGGGCCAATTCAGTTCACAGCCTGAAATCCCGCCATGCCTAGATGCTCTAGAAGTTGCGGAACATTGCTCACTTGACTGGTTTCTTAGCGGTTCTTTTGAAAAACCTGCGGGGCTCGTGGGTACTCGCTATCGCTCAATATTTTGTCACCTGAAAATATCCAACCAAGGTCGTGCGAACGCACTCCCACCAACATTGTTTGGTAGTTATCGTGTACATCAATAATCGAGAATTTTGAACGCAATACCCAAAAGAAATCACCGATTGTCATTCGGTATTTTGGGAGTTTACGCTGCGCGTTTAGCCCACAAGCTGCTGCATAGGTGATGCAGAGTCGCCTTCTTGATACACAAAGACGTCTTCGTATAGGTTGGGGCCTTTTTGGGTATAGATAGTGCGGTCCATGTGATTATGCTACAAACCTAAACTCTCGCTCGATCGCCTTGAAAATAGCCCAATTCCCCCCATTTCACAGCAGTAAGTTTTTGCTAAGTTTTGTGCGTATAACTTAGACCTTGGGCGCAAGATAATGTATGATCGCGCCCAAATTTTCAGTGCCGAGCCTTACGCTGAGTCCCATCGATCGAGAAGTATGTTCGTGGACTCGATGGCGGATTTAAGTTGCTCGGCACATTGCGTTTTAAACTGCACGAAAACAAACGTTGCGGCAAACAATTGATTTGCACGCTACGGCTTCGAGTCGCGCAAATTTTAACTCCTTTACCAACAGAGCTGACAGAACAGTTCATCACATTACAACCAAGAGATCATCATGGCTGACCTATCGAAATACAGAAACATTGGTATCTTCGCACACGTAGATGCGGGTAAAACCACGACTACCGAGCGAATATTGAGCCTTACCGGCAAGATTCATAAGATGGGTGAGGTGCACGACGGGCAAGCTACTACCGATTTTATGGAGCAGGAACAAGAGCGCGGCATTACCATTCAGTCAGCTGCGACTAGCTGCGAGTGGAATGGTCACCGAATGAATATCATCGATACGCCAGGACACGTAGACTTTACGGTCGAAGTTTACCGTTCACTTAAAGTGCTCGATGGCGGTATTGGGGTGTTTTGTGGTTCGGGTGGTGTTGAGCCTCAGTCTGAAAC
>CAYGNS010000444.1:0-2809 GCA_964351295.1 uncultured Gammaproteobacteria bacterium | reverse complement strand
GGACACGACTGATCAAGCGTTAAGAAAACTCGCGGGCAAATTACGCGTGTTTAGAAACTCAGTAAGTCAAAACTATGCATAAAGACGGCGAGCATTATAAGTGGACACACAAACCGCACATAGCTTGGCCAAATCTTCCAAAATAAAGTGTTCTCTAAATCGGGAGTGCCTTGTTTAAGTTCTTGCAGTAAATGGTTGCGTTGCAGCACCCAACCCACAAAAACACAAAACAGAACGCCGATTAAGGGTTCGCTATAGCGGGTGGTTAAATTGATAACCAATCCAAAGAGCGCGGAGAAATTAAAAATAATCAAAAAACTGACGAGCATAATCGCGGCCCCTACCAAAAGTGAGGCACACTTGCGATCAAAAGACCAACTTTCGCTAACATAGGCCACAGGAACTTCGAGCATTGAGATAGACGAGGTTATGGCCGCAATGGTCATCAAGGCAAAAAACAGTATTGAAATAATCATGCCAGCGAGCCCCATCGTTTCAAATAGAGCGGGCAGCACGGTAAAGATCAAGCGGTCACTATCGATTAACGCGCCACCTTCGTCAAAAATCGTAACGCCGTTGTGCAGCGCTACATACATTGCTGGAATCACCAATAAGCCCGCTAACACGGCAATCGCAATGTCAACGATTGCAACAGTGGCGCCAAGTTTGGGCAGGTTCTCAGTTTTAGCAATGTACGACCCGTAAACCATCATCGTTCCTACGCCTAGCGATAGCGAAAAGAACGCTTGGCCTAAAGCGCTAATCACTAAATCAGGGTCAAGCACGCGGGAAAAATCCGGCTGCAAATACACTTTCCACCCTTGCATAGCGCCAGGTTGGGTCGCGATGTAGGCAATCAGTGCAAGAATCAATACGAGCAATATGGGCATCAGGCGAGTTGACCAACGCTCGATACCAGCGGTCACGCCTTTGGCAACAATCGCCATGGTGAGCCCATAGAACACCACGCATAACAATAGATTACGTTCTAAGGAAAACTCCGTTAACCATAATTTAAGCGTATCTAGCCCTGCCAACTCCGCCAGCGAGCCCGCGCCAAAACCAATCATCCATCCAGCTACAATGGCATAAAAGCTCAAGATAAGGCTAGCGGTCAAAATCCCCCAGTAGCCTGTTAAGTAAGCGAGTGGTTTCACCTTAGGCGACGCTATATTAACTACCGAACGAACCGTGTCGGCTTTGCTGTGGCGCCCCAACACCAACTCCGCCATAAGGATCGGATAGGCGAGTAAAAAAGTTAGAAAAACGTAAGTGACCACAAAGGCGCCACCGCCATTCGATGCGACTTGAATCGGAAACCCCCAAATATTACCCAGCCCGACTGCGGAGCCGCTCGCGGCAAGAATAAACGCGGTTTGTGAACTAAACTCTCCCCTACTAGCCATCTGTCGTACTCCTTTAGCGATTGAATACCGAGTTATTGATCACTGCAGGAGTGATCCCCCAATAAGGGGTCGGCTTAATAATTGTTCTTATGGGTCTATCTATGCCCTAAGCAGTCCCGCCACTCGATCAACCACGATGCTTAGATTCTGTTCAGATAGCCCCGCAATGTTGATACGCGTGCTGTCCAGCAAATAAATCGCATATTGCTCACGCAGCGCAAGCACCATTTCTTTAGGTATACCTAAAAAACAAAACATCCCGGTACTGTCAGCAACGAAATCAAAATTCATTACCGTTTGTGCATTATTTAATTCGCGAGCCAACTTCTGCCGCAAACCATTCATGTGCGTGCGCACTTCATTAAGTTCACCCTGCCATTGCTGGGTAAGTTGGGCATCACCGAGTAAGTAACCGACTATGCCCGCACCATGGTACGGTGCCATACTATAACTGCGGCGCGCAGCCGACAATATATGGGTTTTGGCGGCGTTGGTCTGTTGCTCAGAATCGGTAACCACAATAATGGCACCGGTGCGCTCTCGATATAGACCAAAGTTCTTGGAACATGAGTCAGCAATCAAGACTTCAGGGAGGCGCTTAACCGCTTGACGCACCCCGTAAGCGTCCGCCTCTAGCCCATTACCAAAGCCTTGATACGCTACATCAATAAACGGCGTTAACTGCTTACGCTCAAGTAGGTCGATAACCTCATCCCATTGCGTTTGCGAAAGGTCTGCCCCCGTAGGATTGTGGCAACAGCCGTGCAACAAGACCACATCACCCGCCACCGCACCTGCGAGGCTATCCAACATCGCTTGAAAGTCAATGCGGTTCGTCTGCGTGTTGTAATAGGCATAAGAAACAAGCTGCAAGCCAGCACTTTCGAGCAAAGGGAAATGATTCGCCCATGTGGGCGTGCTTACCCACACGCGAGCGTCGGCTTTGGCACTGCGCAACAGCTCGGCACCCATGCGTAAAGCACCGCAGCCGCCCGGCGTCATCACAGCCGTAATTTGAGCTCCGCGTGCTGCCACCAATTCCTGACCTAACAACAGTTGCAAGGTTCCTTGCAAAAAGGCTGGGTCACCAGCTTGTGGGGCATACGATTTAGTTTTTTGTGCGTTGATTAAACGTTGCTCCGCCTGCTTAACCGCAGTAAAAATTGGAGTTTGTCCGTGGGCGTCTTGATACACGCCGATGGATAAATTAATTTTGGCTGGATTGGAATCCTGTTGAAATGCCAAATTAAGTCCCAAAATGGGATCAGCTGGCATAGCCTGTAGATGTTCGAACATTGCCCTTGGTTGGTCCTAGTTAGTTGATTTTATTAGCTAATTCGACTTTCATCGTTTAACAGCTGAAAGCCTAAATAATATACTACCCTGCTGGGCCCGCGTTTATT
>CAYGNS010000443.1:0-2812 GCA_964351295.1 uncultured Gammaproteobacteria bacterium | reverse complement strand
AGTGGATGGCCAACAAACGCTTTAACCGCCGTAATTGGCCAGTGACTGATATTAAAGGCCTTGGCAACTTTGTCAAAAATCATCGATTCGGTCACGCGATTTTGCGGGGTGCTGGATCCATGTGCTTGCACAAAACTGCGGTTTTGAATGGTCTCGGTGCCCACAATCGCTTGAGCGGCGGCCACCGCTTTGGCGAGCGTAATATAGTTGCCCGCGCCGGGCGAGGAGATCGACTTTTTATAACCGTCAGCGTTTACAAATACATTAGGCACGGCCGCATAGATCTCGGCGCCGAGTTCTAGCGCAAGTGCGTCGTCCATCAGCACAAAATATTGGCAGGATTCGCCTAAGGTAAACCCGCAGTTATCGGAAAACGGACGTGATGCGCGGCGATAATCCGGCGAATCAGCGTTATCAAGCTTGGCTAATCGCTCGTCGGTTGCTAATGCGCTCATAGCGCAAAAGCCTTCTAACACTTCAGGACTTACATTCGCTTCGGATGAGCCAACAATCACCATACGATGCCGCCCTGCCACAATGTCGTCTACGCCCAACCGTAAGTTGTACAAAAAGGTTGCGCAGGCACCCGCCATAGACCCTGTGGTGCCGGTGCTTCCGCACACATAGGCATTGATAAAGTCTGCAGGCATGGAATTAAGCGCCAACGCCATTTGTTTAGAGCTTGCGCGTGAAGACTTAAGCCGAGCTTGCAGATAACCGCCCAAGCCGTATTCATCGGTTTGTCCGAGTGCACTTGCGGCAAACACCGCAATTTCATCGGGTGCAATCGTGCTCAGTACTTGTTCCCAACTAATGCCCATGGAGTTTAAGCAATCAGAGGCCCCTAATACCGCCATTTGTAGGCCTCGAGGGTGAAACCGCGAGTTGTAGTGCTCGGCTGGCTTAAACCCACGCGGCAAGATGCCTGCGGCTTGTACTTCGAGCTTTCGATACGACATGGCTTTTACATCAAGCTGACCACGGACGGTTACTTTTAGCTTATCGTCGCTAACTGTTTCTACTTGCCAGTTGCTCGGTACGGGTTGTGGCAACTCGCGGCGATTCAATGTAAACGTGCTCACAGTTTCGCTGTTGAGCGTTAGATCGTTTACGCTTGGCACTCGGTCTGGATCGAAGTGTTCGTCGTCGATGCGACGAATCAGCGTATGTTCCTCGATATAGCGCTGGTAACGTTCAATGATTACATTTTCCGTTACTAACTCTTGTGTGCCTAAGTCTCGGTATAGATCGCCCTCGCGCCTCGCCATTTGCATCAGGCTGGCTAGGCTCAATAGGGTCTGCGCCTGCTTTGCAGGACTCAAGCTGTGCAATACGGTGCGACGATAGGCGTGATGGAACGAGCTGCGGCCGGCCGCGTTATAGCCACCGAAACCGACGATTACAGGCAAATTAGTCATGGTAGAGAAGCGAAATACGTCTTGGTGATTGATGAAAGCAAGTTTAAGCCGTTTTTACGCATCTACTATAACTAATTAGCCAAATATTAGGTATATTTGGCTGCTATGCGTATCGGGATACTGTTTTTAGACAATATGTTAGCCACCAGTGCATTCAATGCGCTGGAGCTCTGGCAGGCGGCGCGCGATGCTTCGTTAGCGCGGGTACGCTCTAAGCCCCCGCTTGGAGCGAGCGCACAGCCCATATCAACTAAAATGGGATCCATGCAGCTAGGTTCAATGCATATTTCAACCATTGCAGTGCACGATTTAAGTGTTCACTTGAGCTCCGGAATGTCGCTGCAAGCGCAATGTTTGCTTGATGAGGCGCCCTACGACCTGCTCTATGTACCCGCACTGTGGCGCAATCCGCGTGTTAGCGTGGCCAAAAACCCAGAATTAGTTGCCTGGTTGCAACGTCAGTATGAAGCGGGCGCCATTATTAATGCGACCGGTACAGGAGTCTGCTTTGTGGCGGCTACTGGCTTACTAAACGGTGCGGCCGCCACCACACATTGGCACTACTTTGACCAATTTGCGCGGGACTATCCGCTGATACAACTCAAGCGACAACATTTTATAACCGAGTCGGCGCGCATCTACTGCGCAGGCAGTATCAATGCCTTAACCGATCTCACTATCCACCACGTACACCGATTTTTAGGACGCACTGTGGCCGACCATCTGTCTCGGCACTTTTCGGCAGAAGTCCGCCAGCCCTTTGATCGGCTTCGATTTGATCAGAGTAAAAGCGATTTGCATCCCGATGAAGATGTTTTGCAGGTGCAGCTCTGGCTTGAGCACAATTTGTCTCGCACGACGGTAAACCTGCAGGAAGTGGCAAAACAGTTCGGGTTTAGCCAACGGAGCTTAAATCGACGCTTCAAAGAAGCAACAGGCATTACGCCGAGTGAATACCTACAACGACTGCGCTTCGATGAAGCGTGTGAGCTGCTAAAGAAGAGTAATTTGAGCATTGCCGATGTGGCCGCAAGAGTTGGCATAGTCGATGCAAGCTACTTTGCCAAGCTATTCAAACAGCGTATCGCGTTGTCACCTACCGCGTATCGCACTACAACGCGTGCCAAGTTGTTTAATCTAAAGCCGTCTTACGAGGCCAGCTAATCAATACATCAACGTTAACACTCTTACTGAGTGTTTCGCAGCTTTGCAATGAGTTCACCCAACTGCACAAACTCGGCAGCACGTGGCGAATTTTTACGCCACACCAACGCAATAGTGCGGCTTAGATTTTTTTGCGTGTCGATGCTGCGAATTTGCGCATCGGTGTCATGTGTTACGTTGGCATTAACGGCCATTTCGGGCAGTAGTGTAATCCCAATATTGTTAACGAC
>CAYGNS010000442.1:0-2816 GCA_964351295.1 uncultured Gammaproteobacteria bacterium | reverse complement strand
TTTACACCCAAGCCGAAATCACTTTCATCAACACCGTTGCTGGCCACACCAATCTCGCGTCCTACCGCCGATACCGACCAAGAGTGCGCCCCAGAGTTGCGATTGTAGCGAGCCACAATGTCCGGGATAGAGCTGTCGTCAAAATTGGCACCATCCACGCCAGAACCCGCATCAGCAAAGCCACTTGACGGGTTTTCAAGCGCTAAATTGAAAGACCCGTTATTGAACTTTTTCGTCCACCGAATTTGCGTTTGACGATTAAACAGAGTGCCCGCTGTAGGACCAATAAACTCAACCGCTTCAGGCAATGCGGCCACGTTCATAAACGTGCTCCATGTTTGCCCCACCAGTAAAGATGCATCCTCGGCGTAAGCCCAATCTAAAAATGCGTGACGAATGCGAGGGTTGGTTGAATTGCTTACCCGCTCATCGCCACCGCCTGAGAGAAAATCTAATTCCACATGCGACTTGATCATCCCTGCATCGGTTTCGGTAGCGGTGGTAAAGTAAAATCGAGACGTTTTTACGTGTGAATCAAAATGGGCTCCATCGCTCACACCGCCCACCGGCACCAGACTTGGCACAAGAATTTCATCCCCGATATTGCCAGGCCGCACGCCGTCTTTATAGTCGCTGTACATCGCGTCCACTTTAATAAAGCCGCCATAGGTCAGCTTGGTATTGGGCGATAAATTGAGATTATTGTCAGAGCCGCTTGCAGCGCTCACCGTTTGAACTTTGGCCACATTGGCTACTTGTTCTTCAAGCGCCGCCTCTTTCTGGCGCGTTACTTCCTGCTCTTGCAGCATCAGAGCCTTGAGCTCTAGTAACTGCTGCTCCATTTGCTTAACGCGCTCCTCGAGCGAGCTCTGCGCGTAAGCGGTGCCTATGGGCGCAATACTCAAGGCGCTGGCTCCTAAGATAGCGCTCGCGATCAGTTTCAACTTCATGATAAGTGTCCTCTTGGTTCTCGTTATTAGAAGGCAAGCGCACTATTACAAAACGAAAGTAGATCGAGTATTAGCCTTTGGTCTACATTCGACTATAGTCGTAGTAGCAAAGCTACTCGACTCCAGCCAAGATTCGTTGGGTACTACCACCAAGGTCGAATAGTGTTAGCAGAGGAACAGGTTTACAGTATTTGCAAAGTGCCAAACCCACAGCGGAGCGATCTATGCATACATCAGCAACGAGTACTTACGCCAACGAATACGATCGCTGGCAGAACAACCCGGAGCGCTTTTGGATGGACCAAGCGCGAGCAATTACTTGGTTCAAGCAGCCAACCTCTGCCCACAGCTACGATGCCAATGGGCTCAGTCAGTGGTTTGCCGATGGTGAATTAAACACCTGTTACCTAGCCCTCGACCGACATATTGACGAGGGGCGCGCCAATCAAACCGCACTAATCTACGATTCACCCGTAACGGGTGTAGTCGAACACTATACCTACACTGAATTGACTGAGCATGTGGCGCGTTTAGCAGGCGTTTTAGTCAATCTGGGTGTGGGTAAAGGCGATACAGTCATCATCTACATGCCCATGATTGCGCAAGCCGCGATGGCGATGTTGGCATGTGCCCGCATTGGCGCGATTCATTCAGTGGTATTCGGTGGCTTTGCCGCACCAGAACTCGCAGCGCGCATCAACGACGCCAAACCACAATTAATTCTTAGCGCATCATGCGGCATAGAACCCACCCGCATTGTTGAATACAAACCACTACTCGATTCCGCGCTCGAACAAGCAACCCATCAGCCAGCGCATTGCTTAATTTGGCAACGAGAACAACACCCAGCGCTCCTTAATGCCCCACGCGACCTCGATTGGCAGACAGAACTTAAGCGAGCGCAAGCCGTTGCACCCGTCGCAGTAACGGGCGACCACCCTTTGTATATTTTGTATACCTCCGGCACTACGGGTGCGCCCAAGGGAGTAGTTAGAACACACGCAGGACACGCCGTAGCGTTGCAGTACAGCATGCGCACTGTGTATGGAATGCGCGTGGGAGACACCTTTTGGTCCGCTTCTGATGTTGGCTGGGTGGTGGGTCATTCCTACATTGTTTATGGCCCATTGCTACAGGGTTGCACAACCATCCTTTATGAGGGCAAACCAATTATGACGCCCGATGCGGGTGCTTTTTGGCGCGTTATTAGCCAACATAAAGTAAATGCCTTGTTTGCCGCCCCCACCGCGTTTCGCGCCATTCGCGGAGCTGATCCCGACTGCGCGTTAATCAAGCAATACGATCTCACATCCTTGCGTACCGTATTCGCAGCTGGCGAAAGATTGGATCCAGCGACTCAAGCTTGGATGCAGACGCACATAGGCGTCGACATTATTGATAATTGGTGGCAGACCGAAACCGGTTGGCCTATTGTGGCAAACCCCGTGGGACTCGAGAAACTACCCATCAAGTTTGGCTCAGCCAGCGTTCCAATGCCTGGTTTTACCGTTCGTATACTCGATGAATTAGGTCAGCCAGTACCAGCTGGCACACAGGGTAATGTAGCGATCGAGTTGCCGCTTCCGCCCGGCTGTTTAACCACCTTGTGGGGCAACCATCAACGATTTAAGCAAGCGTATTTGAGTGACTACTCTGGCTATTACACGACTGGTGATGGCGGATACATCGACCAAGACGGCTATGTATTCATAATGGGGCGAGTAGACGACGTGATCAACGTTGCAGGACATCGTTTATCAACGGGGGACATTGAAGAAGTGTTAGCCAAACACCCGCTTGTAAGCGAGTGCGCGGTAGTCGCGCAAAATGATGCTCTTAAAGGCGAGTTGCCGGTGGGGTTTGTAG
>CAYGNS010000441.1:0-2824 GCA_964351295.1 uncultured Gammaproteobacteria bacterium | reverse complement strand
ATAGCGGAAGATTGGGAGGCTCCTGCTTTGGTTGGACTGAGGTGTGGGCCGAAATTGGACTTTGTAAAGAGGTTAATCTTTTACGATACCGTGCATAGCTATGGAGATATTACGGCCATAGACGCTGGCAAACCAACAATGATTATCGACATGTCCGCGAATGGCGAAGTCTTGGGCACCTTGCACAAGCATTTAGGTAACAACATGGTGTTTTGCAGTAATGTGGGGATTACGCACTGGGATGACGCAGGGATGGGGCCAGATTTTATTAGGGAACGCAGCCAACAATTCTTTGCCCCGAGTCACATCCAAAAGCGCATCGAGGAATGGGGAGGCAAAGTTTTTAACGAGCTGTCCACACAATTTGTAATGCGCACAGCGGCAAAATCTCGAGCATGGCTAGAAATGAACCAAGTGATGGGCCTTGCTGGCTTAGATTCAGTCTACGCAGACGTACTGCATGGCAAATCGGCACCCGCGGAAGGGATTATCGTTTCCTTAGCAACCACCAACGAAGGTTGACCCGCAGCGGCCAAAAAATTTGTCTGCGCTAGCTTAGAATTAAATTATTCTATAAACATTGCTTAGAATTTAGGTGGCAGCAACTCAAACGCTAAATTGTTACACTGGTTAAATGATGAGCATCGTGAGCGAACAGCGCATATTTTTAATAACAACAACGAGTACAAACATGACCCAAATTTTTATCTCATTGCGACGTGTGCGTTCGCAATCAAAATCGACACCCAAAAGCATAATGGGTATGGTTGGCATAAGCCTTGCCTTACTGTTAGCGGCCTGCTCAGACAATGGCCCAGCATCTGATTCTTCATCAAACGTAGAAATCGGCGCAACCGATAGCACGCAAGTGAGTACGGCAACAGAGGTTCAAGAGGAATCCGAATCTGCTCGAGTAAACGCATTTTTTGAACAGACATTCGAAGAGTCATTGGCGCGCAGCCCTATGTCGCTCACCTATCTCGGCCGTAAGGAACGCCTTGGCGAGTGGGACGATATTAGCCCAGAGTTCGCGGAAGAAACTTTAGCGATTGCCAAGCGAAATCTAGCAACCTTGCTTGAGTTTAATTACAACACCTTAGATGCAGACACAAAGCTCAGTTTTGATTTAATGAAGCAGGATTTGCAAGAGACAATCGAAGACCATCAATGGCGTTTATACAATTACCCAGTGAATCAAATGTTTGGAACACATTCAGGTGTTCCATCGCTGCTCATAAATCAACACCGCATTAGCTCTCTTGATGACGCGCAAGCCTACATTTCGCGGCTCAATGGCATTGATGCTTATTTTGCACAACTGATTAAGAATATTGAAGCTCGCACGGCGATTGGTATAGTGCCACCGAAGTTCGTTTTTCCTCACACAATCCGCGACAGTCAAAATATCATTACGGGTGCCCCTTTTGATGACGGTGATGACAGCACTATTTTACAAGACTTTAAAAGTAAAATTGCTCAGCTCGCAACTACGACCGAAGAGGGCACGGCACCTCAAATCGACCAAGCCACCCATGATCAACTCCTGGCAGATGCGAATGCTGCGTTAATGAATTCCGTAAAACCGGCCTACGAAGCACTGATTGCACATTTGACGGAACTCGAAACGGTGGCCACAACGGATGATGGAGTGTGGAAATGGGAAAACGGCGAAGAGTTCTACAATGTGGCACTTAAGCGCACAACCACGACTGAGCTAACTGCCGACGAAATTCATCAGATTGGATTGGATGAGGTAGCTCGCATCCACGGCGAAATGCGAGCAATCAAAGACGCTGTTGATTTCGAAGGGGATTTGAGCGCGTTCATGGCTTATATGCGCGACTCAGATGAGTTTTATTATAGTAATGACAAAGCCGGCAAAGAGCGCTACATAAATGAAGCAACAGCGCTCATCGAAACGATGAAAGGTAGGCTTGATGAGTTGTTTTTGACGAAGCCCAAGGCTGATCTGAAAGTAAAAGCGGTGGAAGCATTCCGTGAGAAGTCGGCAGGTAAGGCGTTTTACCAAAGACCATCAGAAGACGGTTCTCGTCCCGGCTTATATTACGCCAATCTTTACGACATGCGCGCCATGCCAACGTATCAAATGGAGGCATTGGCGTATCATGAAGGTATTCCTGGCCACCATATGCAGTTGGCCATTCAACAAGAGTTGCAAGACATCCCTAAGTTTCGGAAATTTGGTGGATACACGGCATATATTGAAGGATGGGGCCTCTATTCTGAGTACTTACCTAAAGAAATTGGAATGTATTCAGACCCCTACTCAGATTTTGGCCGATTAGCGATGGAACTTTGGCGAGCATGCCGACTAGTTGTGGATACAGGTATTCACACCAAGCGATGGACACGCGAAGAAGGTATCAAGTACTACACCGACAACACGCCTAATGCGGTTTCTGATGCTGTTAAAATGGTGGAGCGACACATAGTAATGCCATCCCAAGCAACGGCTTATAAAGTAGGTATGATCAAAATTTTAGAACTGCGCGCTACCGCGATGGATGCGCTTGGTGAGCGTTTTGATCTAAGGGCATTCCATGACGAAATCTTAAAATATGGTCCACTTCCGCTAAGCAATGTCGAGACAAAAATCAACGCTTGGATTACTGAAGTAAAAAATCAAGAAAAATCAATTTGAGCGGAAAAGGACCTCAATTGGTACTAAAAAGGAGTGGCGCAAGCCACTCCTTTTTTATTGATTTCACGAATCAGGAAAACTCTAAATAGACACCCACCAAAATAGCCAGACACCCACAGAAACATCCAGACACCCACCTATTTTTTTAAGCGTTGCCTCACC
>CAYGNS010000440.1:0-2850 GCA_964351295.1 uncultured Gammaproteobacteria bacterium | reverse complement strand
ACCCTCTTGAGCGGGTGCACGAGCAAATGCTGATCTATCGCGAAGAAACATTCGGCCCAGTGGCAGCGGTTATTCCCTTTGACTCTTTCGATGAAGTCATCGAGCGCGCCAACGACACCGATTATGGCTTAGCCGCCTATGTGTACACACAAAACCTCACTACCGCCCTGCGAGCCTTCGAAGCACTTAATTTTGGGATAATCGGCATCAACGACATCAACCCGACCAGTGCTGCGGCCCCCTTTGGTGGCATGAACGAGAGCGGTCTCGGGCGGGAGGGCGCGCGCGCGGGTCTGTTTGAGTATTTAGAAACCAAGCTTGGCGGCTTTTCGCTTAGCTAAGGATTAACTTAGCCTTAACTTAAGTTTAGTTAGTTCTTGGCGATCTAAACGCAGCTTTAGGCTAATCGATGCCCCGCCTAGGCAATCCCGCACCAAATTGTAAGAGTAAGCTCGTATAAAAACAGCCAGCGCAGTGAACATCCTTAGGAGAAAATATGAATCTGCAAAATAAGTTGTTGAGTGTCACCAAGCGTACCCGCGCCACCCCGTACTCACGCCGAGTTGAAGCGGCTGGGGTGAAAGCCTACACGGTCTATAACCACATGCTGTTACCCAGCTTGTTTCGTACCACCGAGGAAGACTACTGGCATTTGTGCGAACACGTGCAAGTATGGGACGTGGCCGCCGAACGACAAGTAGAAGTGGTCGGGCCGGATGCGGCCAAGCTCGTTCAGTTAATGACGCCGCGCGATTTGAGTAAACAAGTTGTGCTGCAAGGTAAGTACGCACCCATATGTGATGCGCAAGGACATATTCTAAACGACCCCATTGTGATTAAACTGGCCGAAGATCGCTGGTGGATATCGCTCGCCGATAGTGACGTGAAACTTTTCGCGAAGGGCTTGGCACAAGGTTATGGGATGAACGTGGATGTGTTCGAACCCGATGTTTCGCCGTTGGCAGTGCAAGGGCCAAAGGCCGAGGAGTTGTGCGCACGCGTATTCGGCGAAGAAGTACGCAGCATTCGGTTTTTTTACGGCAAGATGTTGCCGTGGCGCGGCGAGCACATTTATGTGGCGCGGTCGGGTTGGAGTCACCAAGGGGGCTTCGAAATCTATTTGCACGATAGTGCATTAGGCGAAGCGCTGTGGGATGAATTATTCGAAAAAGGTGCCGATCTCAATGTAGGTGCGGGCTCCCCGCACGGAGTGGAGCGACTCGAAGCCGCGCTGTTATCGTACGGCACGGATATGAACGAGCACGAAACACCATTCGAATGCAGTTTAGATAGCTATCTGAATCTAAGTGCTGATGTTGACAGTTTGAGTTTACCCGCCTTGCGCGAATTGGCCGACAAGCAAACTAAGAAATTGATGGGCGTAATCTTTGACGAACCGGTTGATCTGTCTGGATTACACAATCTTGAAGGCGGTTACGATCTATTAGTGCAGGGTGAACGCGTGGGCGAAGTGCGCTCGCAAGCGTGGTCCTATCGCTACCAAAAGCACATGATGTTCGTGATGTTTGATCTTGCCTACGTAAGACTGCATGATGTGATTACCGTTGATGGTAAGGACGGCACCATTCATCCTTTGTCGTTGTTTAAAGCGGCGCTTGCTGGACCGCTGATCTAACCGCGTCAATCTTATGATTGACCTACAAAGAGTAGGGCTTCACCTACTCTTTGCACACTGAAATAAGACTATGAGTAAATCATCATTTTATCGGCCCGCTACGATTGCTTTGCACAGTGGCTACACGCCTGAGTCAGATTATGGCTCGCGCGCCGTGCCAATTTACCAAACCACTTCGTATGTGTTCGACACGGTAGACGATGCTTCGTCCTTGTTTAACGTAGAGCAAGGCGGACATATTTATAGCCGAATATCCAATCCCACGGTGGCGGTGTTAGAGCAGCGCTTGGCGGCTTTGCAGGGCGGCGTTGGGGCAATTTGTACTGCGTCTGGCATGTCGGCGCTATTTACCACTTTTATTACGCTGTGTTCGGCGGGTGATCATATTGTTTCCGCGGCGCAAATTTATGGGTCCACTGCTACGTTGCTGCGGCACACCTTGCTGCGGTTTGGGATTGAAACCACCTTTGTATCGATCAATGACCCGCAAGCGGTATCCACGGCGATTCGTGATAACACCAAACTTGTTTTTTGCGAATCGATTGGTAATCCGGGGCTTGAAGTATCTAATCTGCCGATGCTCGCGCAACTCTGCGAGCCTTACGGTATTCCGCTGGTAGTGGACGCCACTTTCGCGCCGCCCACCATCCACGATCCTTTTAGCCATGGCGCAAACGTGGTGGTGCATTCGCTTACTAAGTGGATTGCGGGCCATGGTACGGCCATTGGTGGGGTGATTATTGATGGCGGCAATTTGGATTGGTCCAAAAGCGGTCGGTTTGCACAACTCACTGAACCCTACGCGCCGTTTCACGGTATTCGATTCTGGGAAGAGTTTGGCCCTACCGCTTTGGCGATGAAGATTCGCGCCGAGTCGATGCGTGATGTTGGTGCTTGTTTAAGCCCCAACAATGCCTTTCTTATTTTGCAGGGTCTTGAAACGCTGGGTTTACGCATGGAGCGCCATTTAAGCAATACTCGCGAACTGGCCGAATGGTTGCTGGCTCAAGACGGTGTGGCTTGGGTGAATCATCCTGATTTGCCCGACCATTCTTCGCAGGCGCTGGCTAGCGAGCTATTCCCTATCGGCACGGGCTCCATTTTAACGTTTGGTGTAGTGGGTGTAAAACAAGGTGGACCCCCTATAATTAAAAAAATAAAAATCGTTTCCAATTTGGCCAACGTGGGCGATGCACGCAGTTTGGTGTTGCATC
>CAYGNS010000439.1:1012-2864 GCA_964351295.1 uncultured Gammaproteobacteria bacterium | reverse complement strand
TCAACAGGCACTATTGTTGATAATAGTGCAGTTAAAAATTGCCTTGATCTCTATGACAATTATCTTCTCTTTCTAACTTGTTGAGCCATCTCCCCCGCGCACGTCCTCGTCATCCCCCGCCGTCTTCCCGATTAAAGGGGTAGATTAAAGGGGTCAAAGCCCTTTAATGCAATTGCCGCGTCTAACTTGCCCAACTTTTTTTTAATTAAAGGGCTTTGACCCCTTTAATCCCTTTAATCCTTTAATCATGACCCCTTTAATCCAGCCCACTATCCAGCAGACTAAGTTCCCCTTGCGTCGCCCAGCCTCTTACTTTGGCCATCTCTTTTAGTTCTGTCCAACGGTCCTCTGAAAATGGGTGGCTACGAAACATTTCTACGCCGCCGATGTCATTGGGCTCATCGGCCTCGATCTCAGCGAATGTGGCAAACAACTGCTGAGCACCACCAATGTGCCCATACACGCGGTGCAGGGCTTCTGCGGCCGCTTGGTCAGCCTCGCGCTCTTGGTCGCGCGAGTATTTGAGCATGGTGAGATTGGCCGAGCTACCGATCAACCACTCCCCTGCCCTACTCCCCGAAGCACCACTAACAAACGAAACCAGTGTTGCAAACGTAATGCCTTTGCCTACCGCTACAATCGGATGGCGATATTTTATGTGGGCGATTTCATGGGCGATGACCATGGCCAGCTCGTCCTCAGATCCAACTTCGTCGACAAGCCCTTTGAAAAAGAGCGTATTCCCTCCAAGCGTCGCAAAGGCATTCACCATGTTATCGTCAACATAGTGAACGGTGATTTCCATACCCTCTGGCAGGTCCATTTGTGCGGCGACCTTTTGCGTCAACACTTGCAGGTGTTTTTGTTGGTCAGACGCAGCAACCTGAGCAATCTCGGTATCGCCAACCATACGTTGCTCGTACTCAAATGGGATGCGCAGTGCGATGGCACCAGCAAAGGTATTGATTGCCAATATCACCAGCAAAGCCACAACGCCAATACCAATGACTAGCTGCGCAAACTCTTTTAGGGGATGCTCGTGAGAATAATTGATCCCTTCTTTAGGCTTGGGATTATGGTACTGCGGAGCGCTCATCTAAACGATTTTAATGGCCGAGCCGTAAACCAGTACCTCGATCGACCCAATACGATCTTGCGCGCCTTTGGAAATCGAAGAAGTCTCAAACTTAATATTGAAAACGCTATTCGCGCCCAGATTTTGCGCTTCTTGCTTCATGCGCAGGATTGCCTCGCGCCGACCTCGATCAAGCAACGTTTCGTAACTGCGAAGACGACCACCCACCAGTTTGCGCAACCCCGCCACAAACGCTTTGAAGTAGTCTACCGACACCACCACGTGGCCAGACACTAATTCGCCGCCTTGGTTTCGCTCGGGATCTGGCACAAATCGACTCTCGAACAACAGAATATTGCCAAGCAATTCCTCTCGCTCAAATATGGATTTGTAGTGCTGCTTCTCGCGATACGAACCAAAGCCGTACCCCAACGCCAGCAGCGACAAAAGAATAATCAGCTCGATCATAATGGATTCCTAAGCAGCTCTAACTCGACTTATCAGCAAGCACTACCGCGGTGCCATATGCAAACAGCTCAGCCGCACCTTGCGTAACGGATGAGGTGGCAAATCGAACATTCAATATGGCGTTGGCACCCATGCTCTCGGCTTGGGCGATCATGCGCTCCTTAGCCTCCTCACGAGCCTCACCCAATAATTCGGTATAGGCAGTCAACTCGCCACCAAAAATATTTTTAAGCCCCGCCATAATATCTCGGCCTACATGCTTAGCACGAACCGTGCTGCCTTGCACCAGACCTAAGTGCTGTTTGATTT
>CAYGNS010000439.1:0-1002 GCA_964351295.1 uncultured Gammaproteobacteria bacterium | reverse complement strand
GGATAAAAGCATAGTGTTCCTAAAAATATAAGTTGATAAGCGACTGAAAGATTAGAGCATGATTGCGGGTTGGGCGGCAATTGAAACTATGAGGCAGACTTGGGAAGCTGCGTGCGAATGCTCAATCGGGTTGAGAATCACGCTGCCGACCATGGATGATTTGTTTCTTTCCCGTAAAGACTTTTGATTCATACATAGTTCATAAAGACTGTTCATGATCTATATATGACCCAATATTAAAGGGCTTTGAGGTTGCCGCCTTTAATTACTCACTTCCCGTCATTCCCGCGCAGGCCAATAACGTCATCCCCGCCGTCTTCCCCGCGAAGGCGGGGACGGGAATCCATGCTTTACCAACATGCCAGATAATGGATCCCCGACATCTCGGGGATGACAACTCAGATTAAAGGGCTTTGACCCCTTTAAAACTACTCGCAGTCGCCGCCCGTCGCCAGTGAATCCACATCATCGACAATTTGACCTCCAAACGAAGCAGGCTTCGAAGTAAACAAAGTTGCCTCGTAGAAACCTGTTGAACCTGCACTACCTAAAAAATCACGAGTAATGGCTAATTTGTATGTGCCCTTAACAAGTAATCGCACAGGAAAAAATACGAGTTCCTCATCCTGACCCACACACTGCAAGTCGTCGGTCGAATTCGTTAGAATATTCACGCCACCAAGTTCAATGCCTGGCGCATGAATTGCGACTCGAATTACCGAACTCCCTTCAACGCTAAAGACTCTAAGCTGAGCGGTCGCCGGTTCCGAGAGCGTAAATTCGAATACGTCTTGACAATCTTCGGTACCAGAGCAAATCAACCGACCGATGCCGTCACCCTTTCCGGGAAGTAAATGGATTAGGCTTTCTGAGTTTGCGGAGTCAGACTCTAAAGGTATTACGACGACTCTATTCTGAGCAAAAATGTGAGATGGAAACAGCGAAAGCACAGCAAATGCTACAACAAGTAATCGACTCATTGATACGCTCCAACTTATAGAA
>CAYGNS010000438.1:0-2892 GCA_964351295.1 uncultured Gammaproteobacteria bacterium | reverse complement strand
CTATTTTAACGACCCAAATGCTCACGCAGTTAGTCTCGAGCGTAGTTTAAATGCCACCACTGAGACGGTTCGAGACACAGCGCAAGCGTGGCTAAGCGCCGGTGAATTTTCGCTGCGCATACTTCCCTTTGAAGAGTTCAGCACTACCGCAAGCGCTGTGGACCGCAGTGCCGGAGTGCCCGCTATTGGGCCAGCTCCTGAAGTACGTTTTGATCGTCTTGAGCGTGCCGAACTCGACAATGGGTTGAAAATTATTCTAGCCACTCGCACCGCGGTACCAACGGTCAATATGACCATGATGTTCAATGCGGGCTATTCACGGGACTACTTGCACAAACCGGGTGTGGCTAATTTAACCATGGCGATGCTCGATGAGGGCGCGGGCAAACTCGATGCGCTGGAAATTAGTACGGTTCTCGCCGACCTCGGCACAGAGTTATCGAGTGGTGCGGGCATCAACGTGTCTCGGGTTCGTATGAATACCTTAAAAAGCACCTTGCGTGAGTCGCTCGAGGTCTACTCAGACGTTATTTTAAATCCGCTGTTTCCCGCACAGGAACTGGAGCGGCTCCGCGAACAGACCTTGGTGGGCATTGCGCGGGAAAAATCCTCACCCTTTGGAGTGGGTTATCGGGCGCTCCCTACGCTAATCTATGGCAAGAATCACCCCTATTCAAATCCGTTTTCGGGTAGTGGCAACGAGCTCAGCGTAGCCAGCGTCACGGTAGACGATCTGCGTGAATACCATAAAAATTGGTTTAAAGCCGAAAACGGTACATTGATTGTAACGGGCGACATCACCATGGACGAGCTGTTACCACTTGCAAATCAATACTTTAGCAAGCTCCCGAGTGGCTATTCACCGGCATTGGAGATAGCCGATGTAGTCGCACGCAGTAAGCCTACGGTCTATCTGATAGATCGCAAAGGCTCACCACAGTCAGCCATCATAGCCACCACGATGCTGCCCCCGTATGGAACGAGTGAAGAGCTAGGGTTGCAGGTGTTAAATGAAGTTTTTGGGGGCAGCTTTAATGCCCGTCTTAATATGAATTTACGCGAAGATAAGGGCTGGGCCTATGGTGCTGACAGTTCCATTCCAAGCATAAAAGGCCAACGTCCATTATTGGTGACCACTCAAGTCCAGACCGACAAAACCGCAGATGCACTGCTAGAGATTAACAATGAACTTGTTGGCATTGCGAGCGACCAACCAATCACACCTCAGGAATTAGAGCGCGCTTTAGACAAAGATAGTTTGACATTGCCAGGACGCTGGGAAACGGCGGGTGCTGTGGCCGCAGATATAGCGCAGATGGTTAATTTCGATTTAGACGAAAGCTATTGGGATAATTATGTAGAGCAACTTAGACAACAAGATTTGTCTAGTGTACAAGCCTTGGCGCAACGCTACTTACAAAAGGAACAGGTGCTCTGGCTAGTGGTGGGCGACCTAGCGCAAATAGAGGAGCCAATTCGCAACGCGCAGATTGGCGAGGTAGTCGTGGTGGATGCGAACGGGGACGCGACCGACATAGCGCTCGATGTGCCATTTAACGAGAAACCAGAAGACGAGACCGAGCAGTAAGCGGTTTCGCCCGTCTCGCCTCCTCCGTCATTCCCGCAGGCTCTCGTCATTCCCGCGTAGGCGGGAATCCATGGTTTAACGCTGTGCTTTAGAATGGATCTGGGTCCCCGCCTGCGCGGGGAAGACGGCGGGGAAAACGTTCTTGTCCTTACGGCGATGAATCCTTTCATCCCCTCGCCGAAATGGCGACTGTGCCTCTTTAAGGCAGCGGTATGCGCTCCTCGTCGTCGCCCACAACCGCAGGGAAACGCCCCTCGCGCCAATCACGCTTAGCTTGCTCGATACGCTCTGGATCAAAGGCCACAAAATTCCAGAATAAATGCGGAGCTTCGTCCCATCGCTCTCCGCCTAACATAATCACGCGCGCAAATTCGAGTGCTTCGATCTGCACATCTGAGTCTAAAAGTAGCGTAGCCCCTTTGCTAATCCGCGCCTGTTCATCGCCATTAGTGAGCATCAACTCGCCATCCACCACATAGGCAAGGCACTCATGCTGCGGGTTCGGCCTGTGTATGAGCGAGCCTGGTTGCGCCGTAATATCGATCAAAAACATGGGCGAGAAGGTTTTGATTTCGGCGGCTAGACCATAGGCTTCGCCGATCACAACCCGCGCAACCACGCCTTCATGGATCCAATGGGGCAATTTATATTTACTACAATGAGTAAAACTGGGTTCAACCTCAGCATCCTTTTTTGGTAGGGCCACCCAACACTGGATACCATCCAAGCGATGTGGGCGCGAATGATGCTCAATGGTTTCGCGCTCAGAATGGGTAATGCCTTTACCAGCAACCATCCAGTTCACATCGCCAGGAAGTATCTCGATGCAATTGCCCAGACTATCGCGATGCAGTATTTGCCCCTCAACCAAATACGTTAGGGTTGCTAGCCCGATATGGGGATGCGGACGCACATTAACGCCTGCTCCAGCGGCAAAATTTGCGGGGCCCATATGATCAAAAAAAACAAAAGGCCCAACCATACGCTGCGCGCTATTGGGTAACACACGGGCAACACTGAATTCGCCAAGATCTTTAACTGTGGGCTCGAGCAGGGTATACATATTCATTCTCCGTGGTAACTACTGTATGCCAGCGATTATAAACAACCTTGCGCTTGGCTTACTACACAGCAAAAGGCAAGACCCACTTAAATGACCCTTAAACTAACAATAGGTAAATTTTAGATAAAAAAAAAGACGACCCTTAGGATCGTCTTTTTAAGAATGGCGGAGCGGACGGGACTCGACCCCGCGACCCCCGGCGTGACAGGCCGGTATTCTAACCAACTGAACTACCGCTCCA